>CAZFXY010000122.1:0-5025 GCA_964523185.1 uncultured Methanoculleus sp. | reverse complement strand
CAAGTGATGCGGATGCACAGTTCTTGCATGCACGCACCGGTGCTGCCGGCGTCTCCTTGTCAAGGGCGATGATATTGGTCATCAGCGTCGCTGTGACTGGCTCAGAGGTGAGCAGGCACGGGAAATCGGCAAGACTCATCAATGCGGCAAACCGAACCGTCATCGCACAAGCCGGGTAGACATACCGCTGCGGATTGTTTATAACATCATTCGAGTAGATCGGGTCAAGATCAATCGCATGGCCGGCAACCGTTGGTGTCAGTTTATCTGACGTTCCTGCCTTTATCTTACGTGCACGATCAATGAGTGTCCAGCCGCGGTAGACCATGTCCATGAAGTCGCAGTTGTGCAGCTCAATTGCTGCCCCTCTGGTCGGGTAGAGCTGGACGTAGTTGTGGAACCGGCGCGTCAGGAATTCAACGACAGCGGGTCCGTTGAACCCGTCCATTTCAAGCAGCCACTCCGTTGCAGCGGCACCGCTGCCGGAGGCAAGCGAGGCCACCTGCCCGGGGTGTTTGAACTTTGGAATCGCGGCACGCAGGGAATTGTCCATCACCTGAGTCACTGCCTCGATAATGGCCATCACCATATCATCCTTGCACATGTTGTACGTCGATTGTGCAATGTGGTGGGCAATGTCACCCACACAGTAGGCAGGAATCGTCACGATGTTGGCATAGTGGACGCCATCATCTATCGCTGCTTTCACGAAAGGCTCCATCTTTTTGCGGTAACCTGCCATGAATTTCCGTGGATCAAAGGAACTCATACCGAGGCCGTCCATCAGCAGAGCCTGTGCCTCAACGGGGGTTTCATAGATGAGCTGCAGCTGAGCAATCTCCTTCTCAACTGCCACAGCAAGGGTGTCTCCGCCTTCAACGGACTTTGCAAAGACCTCACCCACGCCGTATGAGGTATTCATTCCCCATGACTTCGCTGCGAGGAGTGTCTTTTTGTGATCATCCGGAATATCGGTCTTTTTGAGAACCTGGTTTACCACGTTGCTGGTTGAACCAGGGATCATCGCAAAGTCAACCACACAGGTTGGCCCGTAGAATCCGGCATACCTGCGGGCAGACTCAAGCCCGATCATTGCGTTCATTTTACCAATCTGCGCAATGAACGTGTCTACACTCTTGCAGAATTTCTCGTCCTCTTCGCAGAGGATCTCAAGCACCACAGGGGTCTGGTAATGCTCGACAAACGGATCATCTTCCGGACGCACATAGTCTGTGACGGCCTTCATCGATTCATAGTGGGAATTCACCGACTGCACATGCAGGTCGATGACGGTCTTTGACTGACCATCAGCCACTGTCATCTTGTTGACAGCATCCACATACGGCTGTCCGTCAGTCACTTTGAATGTTGTTCCCCGCTTTTCTTTGAGGACATTAACGTCGGCCCACTGGACGCCCATGGCCTCGTTAATCATTTTTTCATACAGGTTTTTCATGTTCTTATCACCTTCTCAAAGGTCCTTGGACCATCAGACTGCATATGAGCATGTTCCGTATATATATTTATGCCAGAAACTAGTATGTGCGGGTCAAATTCCTGATCGAATACATCCAAAAATCCATTAATATCTGAAATGTTTAGAATAATGAACCCATATTCAATAATAAGGATGTTTTTGGGGACTATTCCGCTTTTAGAAAAGAAATAACGAGTTTTCTCTAAGAAATAGTACTTTAGCTCCCCATACGGGACGCTATCCACTGGTGCACCACCCTCTTCAGGTACGCCGCATCCTGCGGAGCAGATACTTCAGATCGAATATACGTCTCCAGTTCATCCAGGAGGGGGTGGATCACGGTATCAAGCATTTCCTGTGCTCCTATCCCGGATTTATTTCGGGCATAATGCTGGAGAAGCTCGTTTAAATAATCCATCTCTCCAGTCACCAGCAGGATCTCTTCAAGAGCCATTTTGTTATTTTCATTGGATGTCATTCACGCACTTCCCTGAAAAGCCCACATATAAACGATATGTACTGCTAATAATACCATCACGACGAAGAATCTTTTTTTTACTGTCAAAAAATTACCGAAATCATAACGCATATCATAATTGCCTATCATAACTGCGAAGTGCTAAATACTTTAAGGAACAACAAAGAGAATGGCAGAGTCATGTCCCAATGACGCAGAAAAGAGGTATGATCAACTGTCCCTTCGGTGTCGATGATTCATCCGAACGCATATATTGGCAACATTCAGTGATGTCCAGCCGGCTACTAACCCCCCAACGCGGTGGCCGTCTGTATGGAATGTTGTTCATCTCTTCAACAACACCCCCCAAAATGAAACCGAGGAGATTATATCCGGGGGACAGGCAAGGTCTGAAGGAAACCGGGACATGATTCTCTGCCACCAAAATAGGACAAGCAGTTGATGATTCACTGCTCTATTGACAGCATTAATACCCTTCCTTCAGAACCATACCTCTTTTTCTTTAAAAAAACCAGGGAAGAAAGCTTTCACCCATTCTGATTTGCCGTAACAACCGATTTTTTCGCCAACAGAATACCTACCCATCCTTGTGCCTCACCCAAACATCTGACATTCCCCACTGAAAGAACCGTCCGGTGCCTGATTGGCTAGAAGAGAAACACATTTTGCTTCACAACAGGATAGAGTACTCAATCACGGTGGGTGAATCTGTCATGGCGCTTTTTGATAATTTATTCGGACAGGGGAATCAGAATCCCTGGATTGAAAAGGGGAAAAATCATTTCAATCAGGGCAGATATGAAGAGGCTGCCCGGGATCTGGGGAAAGCTCTTGATATATCTGACGAACCGGCTATTCACTATCTGCGGGGGGAGGCATTTTTCTACCTTGGGGAACCCGTGCAGGCCGCACGGGAATTTCAGGCCAGTGTAGAAAAAAATCCTGAGGACATCGCCGGATGGGAATCACTCGGTGAAGCACTGATGCGGACCGGCAGGTATGCTGATGCAATGAAATGCTACGATGTCGTCACCGCACACCGGCCGGATGCACTGAACGGATGGGTCAGAAAGGCGGAATGCCTCGAACGTCTTGCCCGTTACCGTGATGCAGCAGGTGCCGCCGAGGCGGCACTCAGGATTGACCCGGATGACCGCATCCTGCGCGAACAAGCGGGAAGGCTGCATCTGCGGGCGGGTAATACCGCAGACGCACTTACCTACCTCGCGCAGGTGCTGAAACTGAGCCCGGACAATACCGAGCTGCTCGCCCTGACCGGCGATGCCCTTGAACGGGCAGGGAGACGGGAAGAGGCGGCCGGGATCTATGCACGGGTTCTGGAGGCCGATAAAGACGCAGTGGCTGTTGCAATGCGGTTTGCCGGGCTCTGTGAGTCTCTCGGGCGGTTTGGCGAGGCAGCAGATGCCTACCGCAAGGTTGCGATGGCCGTGCCGGAGAATCCAATGCCCGGATATTACCGGGCGGCCTCTCTTTTCTGGAAGGGAGATTTCCGTGAATGCGCACAATCGCTTGAGATCGTGGTGAAAAAGAACCCGGAGGATCTGCAGGCATGGTACCTGATGGGTGCCTCTCTGGAGCACATCGGTGACTATCGCCGGGCGGCAGACTGTTTTGAGGCAATGCTCCGCGTGGATCAAACTCATAGTCTCGCCTGGTACCACCGGGGTATCTGCCTCTCCAACCTCGGCCAGTATGAGGAGGCGTATACCAGCCTGAAAATGGTTACCGATGGCAGACGTGAGGGGGCAGTCTCATGGATTAGCACCGAAGCTGACCTCAGTCTGTTTTCGAGCGACAAGCGAAACAAAGGCGTCCGGCCAACAGAGATCGATGTGCGGATAAACGCCCTTGTCGCGATGCAGGCAGATGCACTCATGCACCTCGGGCGTGAACGTGAGGCCATCACCCTGTACTCGCGCCTCATTGATGCAGACAGAAATGCTATCAGCGCATGGCGCCGAAAAGGTGAAGCACTCATGCATATCGGCGACTATGCACGAGCAATTGAGGTACTGACTCACGTGACGTCTGTTGAAACAAACGACTGGACCTCGGTCATCCTGCTGGGAGACGCGTGCCTGCACACCGGTGACGCCCCACAGGCTGCTGCACACTATGTCGCAGCCATTGAGGCCGGGGTAACAGACCGGGATGCACGCCGAAAACTGGGACGTATCTACCAGATGTCAGGCGATCACACAAAGGCCCTTGGCGTGTTTGACGCCATTCTGGAAGATGACCCGAATGATTCGGGTATTCTCGCCATGAAGGGCACTTCCCTGATTGAGACCGGCAGGTATGAAGCAGCCCTTGCGGCATTGGAACCGGTTGATGCAGCGAAAGGGACGGATCTTGTGGTAAAGCGCCAGATGGCGTCTGCTCTGGAATACGTAGGCAGATACCGGGAGGCGCTAAAGGTGATCGAAGAGGCCCATGCCATTGCACCGGGGGATATGAGTCTGCTTGCCCAGAAGGCGGCCCTGTTAGAGAAGGCAGGTGAACTGGAGGATGCAGCCGCAGTCTATATCCAGGTAGTTGAGGCAGAACCTGGCCGGGCAGGGGCATCACTGCGTCTCGGCGAGTCCCTTGCCTCACTTGGCAAGTATGACGAGGCAATATTCTTTTTCCAACGCTCTCTGGAGCGCAATAAGGAGAATACTGATGCCTGGATCGCCCTTGGCCAGACCTATCTGCGCAAAGGAGAGATGGAAGATGCACGGAAATGTCTCATATCTGCTGCAAAGACCCGGCCCTCTGATCCGGCGGTGCATTACGAAGCCGGAAGAATTGGGCTTGCCCTTGGAAACACCGATGAAGCACTGGCATCCTTTGACAAAACCCTTAGACTGAAGCCGGATCACGCACCGGCACTTCGGGAGCGGGCAGCCGCCCTTCTTGCGACCGGGCGGGCTGCAGAGGCAGCGGACGCATTCTCTGCCTATCTCCGGATGGTGCCTGCTGATAATACTGCACGCAGCCTCCGTGCCCATGCCTATGAGAAAGCAGGACGGTTCACCGACGCCGCCGCAGAATTCCGGGAGGTGCTCGC
>CAZFXY010000121.1:0-5163 GCA_964523185.1 uncultured Methanoculleus sp. | reverse complement strand
CTGAAAATAGAAGAAGTGACAGAGACAGAACAGTAGTCCCTCCTAAATGCCGATGCAGCCGGTTGAATAGCCAGATGAACGGCGTGACACATTCTCTCAACCTGTTCTTTCGTAGGATCACTTCCTGCTGCTTCACTCATGTGCTAAAGGTACTATGCCAGTGCCTCCGCTCAATGAAACAAAAACAACCTGCTTTTGCACGACCATTCCGGTGATACTGCATACCAATATCATCCCAATACCATCCCCCACATCCTCTGCTCTCGTTTCAGAACCCCGACTACGATAAAAGGAAAGCAAGCCCCATCTCACGTGACAGGGGGACAGGGGGGCAGGAAGAACATAGACATTCACCCTCTGCTACAATGGATCACAATTGTCTGAAGAGTTCCATTTTTCCGAGCCATATAATAAAAGGAGCTGGTAAAAGAGCTCTTTTATCCCGGCACCATTTCGGCAGCCGATAAAAAGGGGACAGGGTATCACGATGAACGTTGTTTATCCGTTTCTCATCACCCTTCCGGAAAATGGGCATGACACCGGTAAAAAGAATAATTATTTCAGAAGAAGAACACCGGTCCAGTTTGCAGATTGCCTGAACATGTCATCCTCTTTTCAACGCATGATACTGGCCGTCAATGTTCTCAACAAACAGGATTTTTTTTCCGTCAACCGGACAGGGTTTCGCGGATTTCCCTTCTTTTATAATTATTCGGCCATCCATTACCATATGCCCGTCAACCGTGTAAACGGCATCAATCCCTGCTTCAAGAAGAGTCGCAACATCGGCAGAGCCTGAGAGATCCCGGATAGTGCCGCACATGATATATCTGCCGTCATTGCCGCTTTTTGCAAGCCCAAGGCCGGCCATCGTGCCAATCACACCATCTTCGGTACCGCCAAGACCCTCAAGACGGATGTCAAGATTGGATGCCAGCATCCGTGCCTTATGCTGATTCAGAACAATTTTCTGTGCATCCCTGCCAAACGCAATCAGGGGAGGCAGAATCTCATCAGCACAGGCAACGGCAATACCGGGATCACTTCCCTCGATAAAATCGCTAAGCATGCATTCCTTTGCAGTTTCAAAGATCCACTCCTTATCATCCCGTTTTTCTGCCTCAATATGAAGCACTGCACAGCTATTGTGTGACGTGAAAGGAATATCTTCATGCACAAAAAGCTGATGACGGGATATGCCATCAACGTGAAATTCCTTTGAAATCTCAGCTCCTGTTGCTCTTGCCAGTTTCCCTGTACCACGTGAATCAGGGGTGTCTGTGTCATCCATTGCAAGATAAATTTTCATAATTCTGTCTCTGTCTTTCCTTTTTTTATTGTCTTCAAAGCGCGGGTTGTCAGCAATTTTACCAATTTAACCGTGTTACCGGTCAAAGGTGCAGCGGCAAATGAAATCGTCAAACAAATGCCGAACCACCCGGAGATTTCTAAATCCGGATAAATCAAACCATTTTTTACCTGAACCAGTCAATTAACATATCGTAACAATACGTTTTGATCTTTTTGCATTCAAACGTTTAATTTTCTTTCAGCCACCGGTTCACTTCATAGAAGCCCACGGGCAAACCGTCTGCCGGCATCCCGTGCCTGTTCCTGCATGGCGACGTCACCGGCAACCGCACGCTTCTCAAAGTAACCTTCAGCCGGCAGCGTATCCGTCACCGTAAATCCCAGCGCTTCAAGCGGCCGTTGCATCGCCTCAATGGCAAATCCCCGCTCTTCAGGTTTTTTCTGTTCGGCAACCGAAAAAACCAGAGCCTTTCTGCCACGGCCTTCAAAAAAACTCGAATACGGGCCGGGCCGCTCTGCCAAGAACCGGTAATAGGGATACAGGCGATCAATGAAGGCCTTCATCTCCGGGGTGATATTATAGTTGTAGGTAGGCGATCCAAGGATGATTCCGTCTGCCCCCTCAATCTTCGGGTACAGGAGGTGCATCCCATCCATAAAACGGGTGCAGGTGAAATCCTTTCGGCAGCGTTCGCATCCTGTGCAGGGATGAATCGCATAATCACGAAGATATACCGTCTCCGTCTCAGCGCCCTCCGAGGCAACACCGACAAGCAGTTCCCTGAGCAGGGTATCCGTGTTCCCACCTGTCCGCGGACTTCCGGATATCCCAATAATCTTCATTTCAATATATCCTCCCTCAGTTGTCAGGGGGATTCGTCAAGAACCGTCCGAATAGTTTCGAAGTCTTCCGCAAGCATCTCGCGGTACGCGGGCCGATAGATGGTCGCCGCCGGGTGATAAACTGGAATAATAATTCGTTCGCCCGTAATCGTCAGGATACGATATATTTTGCCGTGCACCTCTGAAATCGGGCCAGGGGCGATGCCATAGGACTCAAGCACCCAGCGCATGGCAAACCGCCCGAGAGGGACGATCACCATCGGACGAATCAAAGAGAGCTGGTCATCGAGATAGGGACGGCAGGCCTCAATCTCCTCCGGACTCGGATCACGGTTCTTCGGCGGGCGGCACTTGACAATATTGGTGACGAAAACCTCATCCCGGGCAATGCCGATTTCTGCGAGGAGGCCGTCGAGAATGCTGCCCGCCCGGCCCACAAAGGGGGCGCCTTTGGTATCCTCATTTTTGCCAGGCGCCTCACCAACGAACATAATGCGGGCGGAGACAGGTCCCTCGCCGGGAACGGCGTTGGTTCGTGTCTCCGCAAGCGGGCAGCGGGTGCAGATGCGGACGGACTCGTCTAGTACAGTGCGCTCGTGCTCAATGCTCATCTCATATACTCCTGAGACATGAGTTTGGTTTCAAACAAAACAAAGGATGCGGTTGGTGACCGTGGGGTCAGGGTGCCACAACCTTACCAATTTCATCGACATATTTCTGATAGCGACCAAGATCGCCATTATTGAGGGCCTGACTGGCCAGATCATAGAGTTCAGCAATCCGGACAAGTTTCATCATATCACCCTCGGACACCGGCGGCAGGTCACCGGGGTCATCACCACCCGGGACGTCCCCCCCAAAGATGACCGCCAGCGCCTCCCCCAGAGTGTTTTGCATTATCACCTGATCGCCATAGACAACGATTACCCGTTTGAGCTGGGGAAGTGTCCCCCTCTCTGTCGCCTCCAGATACAGCGGTTCAACGTATATGATGGAATCCTCAATGGGTATGACAAGCGTATTGCCACGGAAAACCGAAGACCCGGACTGTGACCAGAGGGTGATGTCCCGTGATATTTCCGTATCCTGATCAATCCGGGCTTCAACCTGCAAAGGCCCATAGGTAAGTTCCTGTTTAGAGAACTTGTAGGTGATGAGGGACCCATAGGCAGACCCGTCTGAGCGGGCCGCCATCCACCCAATCATATTCTCCTTGTTTCTTGGGGTGAACGGGATCATCAGAATGAACTCCTCTGACTCTTCTCCGGGCAGTTTCATAATCACATAGTACGGCTCTATCTGTTTGCGGGAACCACGGTATATTTCGTCAGGGATGACCCATGCGTCCTCTTTGTTGTAGAATACACGGGGATCTTTCATATGATAGGTGGCGTAGAGGTCTGCCTGCACGGAAAAGAGCCCCTGTGGATAACGGATGTGGCTCTTGAGAGATTCAGGCATCTCTTTAAACTCTTTGAAGAGATCGGGGAAGATCTTTACATAGGTCTGGATGAGTGGATCTTCCGGGTCGACGACGTAGTAATCAACATCCCCGTTGTAGGCATCGACGACCACTTTTACACTGTTTCGGATATAGTTAAGCCGCTGGCCTCCGACCGTGGAGACAACAAACGGCTTTGCGTAGGGAAAACGGTCTGCGGTGGTATAGGCGTCAATGATCCAGTAGAGGCGGTCATCGGCCACCACAACATAGGGATCAGAATCATAGGAAAGGAACGGTGCAATGGTCTGTGCACGGTCAATGATCGTGCGATGGAAGAGGATTTTGCTTGTGTCGGTGAACGATCCTGAGACTATCAGCTCAGTTGATCCAAATTTCAGCGCATATATGAGCCGTTTTACAAAATTATCCATGACGACGCCACCCCGCCCGTCATAGACATGATAAGCATTCTGTTCTCCTGCCGGATAATCAAATTCTTCCGTGGTAGTCGCCGTCACGACATAATTGTCCGTAATCTCACCATAATAAATCCGTGGCTGTTTGAGCGTCAGATACGGGGATGACGGAGGAATATCCTGTAGATAAAATACTGGGAGACCATCATCGGTTACTGCATCGACCGGGTTCATCACGGCGCCATAGCCATGGGTGTAGATCAGATGCTTATTCACCCACGTCTGTGCCTCTGGCTGGAGGCCCGCGATGTTCATTTCCCGTGCCGAGACGAGAACTTCCTCGTAATTGCCGTTGAAGGAATACCGGTCCACGTCCACACCATTGAAGTTGTAGTATGTCCGGAAGAGCTGAAGCTGTTCATAGGCGGTCTTGAGCGGTCGCCAGTCCCAGATACGGATGTTTTTGATGGTCGCATCGTTTGCCTCTATATCCGCAGCAGTAAGATTGTACGAGACCGGGAAGGGTATCTCTTCAACCGTATCAAGGTCGTAGCTTGCCAGCGTGAACCGGATATTATGTTCCAGATACTCCCCCTCCATATTCAGCTCATTGGGCTCAACAACAAGCCCCTGCACCACCACACCGGCAATAATACCAAGGAACGCGATCGCCGCAAAGACAGCGATGCCGTAGGTGATCACCTCAATGCGTTTGAACTTCTGATTGATCAAAAACCCGATGCCGATGACGAACGCCACACCGGCAAGGATGGTGAGCACCGGCAGGATGACATGAACCGCGGTATACCCGGCCCCTACCACCACACCGGTTTGGGAGAAGAGCAGGCTGAACCGGGCAAACCAGAGCCGAATGGCAAGTAATGCAAAGGTAAGAAAGAGCAGTGCATTTAACTGCGGCAGAAATGTTTGAATCGTCTTTTTCGTTGAGGGGCCGCTCTCATGCGCATACCCGCCCCCCCCTTCATCGCCGGGGGGATAGAAAATCCGGCTTTTAAAGATATTTCCCGGAAGACCCACAAGATATGGCAGGGCCGAGAGCAGGATGGTCATGATAAGAAGGCCGATACAGATATTCAGTACGAGAGTATAGAACGGAAGCGAAAATACATAAAATCCAACATCAAGCCC
>CAZFXY010000120.1:0-5173 GCA_964523185.1 uncultured Methanoculleus sp. | reverse complement strand
GGGAAGCCAAACATTGCTGCGATGCGGTTTGTTGCAACCCACATGGAGGACAAGATCCTCATTGCAGACATGTTTCTCCTGAAAACAAAGATGAATATAAAGGAAAACCCTGAAGTGGCCCTTGCGATATGTCATCCATTGGAGGAAGGACGATGGTGGGTCTTCCGTGGAAAAGCGGTTGATATTGAATATGGATTCCCCCGGGACTTTGACTGGTACGGGGCAAATGCAACAGACATTCTCAATGAATGGGGTAACTGGAACAAGTCTGAACCCCCTGATGAAGTACCTCCTGACATTGTCTTTCCAAAGGCAGCACAGCGGGGTGTTGTGGTCATACACGTTGAAGAGGCCTATTCTATCGAGCCCGGGCATGCAGGAGAAAAGATCCTTTAGGAGGCAGGAAAAAATGACCGTTAAACTCACAGAACGAATGCAGGCATGGATTGAAGCAATGGGGTGTCACCTTTGTGTGGCCACTCCGCGAGGGGTTCCCTATGTGACACTGGGAAGATTTGCCTCTGTCACCGCGGATGATGAAGTAGCTTTTGCCCTTGCACAAGACGAATATGCCATCATCAGTCCGGCACTGACTGCAAACCCATGGGTTGCCTTCGGTGTATCAAAACAGGGCGGCATCCGGGCATCCTTCCAGTTCAAAGGCATAGGACGGGTCGTCACCGAAGGGCCACTTTTTTCCGGCATCGCAGCGGAAGCAAAAGAAGCACAGGGAATTGATACCTATGCAGTCATCTATGTGAAAGTCAGTGAAATATACTGCACAAAACCCGGTGCCGAGGCAGGCCAGCGCCTTGATATGATGAGCCCGGACGAAGTGTGTGAATGGGAAAAGAAGCGTTGGCAGGACATCCCCCGCAAAAAAACCAAATAAGGTACGAGCATGGGCATTGAATCAGAAAAACAGGAAGGGATACTGGCAGCAGACACAGAACATAAAATCCCCAAAAAATTCCCCTGGGTCATCCCTTTTTCCTGTGAAGGATGCGGGGACTGCGTTGAGGTCTGCCCCACCGGGTCAATTACCCTTGTTGACCTGGGGAAAAAAATAGACAAGGCCTGGATCACTGAACCTGAAACATGCATTGGTTGTGGGAAATGCGCCACTGCCTGTGTGGTTGGTGCTGTCCAGATGACTGAGTATGTGGAGAGGGCGCTCACCCGTTACCGGGAACAACCCATCCCAAAATAATTTCAGCCGTTTTTCCCACCAATACACTTTTTAAACTCTATTGCACACCAAATGATGTCAGGAGCACCTCACTGTTGCGTGCACCAAAGTGACGGACGGCGCCTGTCGTAGAGTCATTAATGGTTATCTCGGCAGGAGAGAACGCAAGACGGGAGTCGATGCCCAGAAAATCATTCCCGGCGTCCCGGAAAAGCGTAAAGAATGGTTTGCCGTAATCAGGGGATCTCTGCGATGGCAGAGTTTCAAAGAGGTCGTCATATCGTTCTGTGGTGATGCAGACTGATCCGTAGTAAATATTGCAGTCATTTGTTGTACCCATCGCCTCCATCATGTCTTTTTTCACCGGGGCGATTGGAGAAGAACCGGCCGCGTGACGAATCAGTGAAAGGTCATACCCGGCTTCCTCGAGAGAATGCATGACAATTGTGACAACCCGCCCGGAGATCTGCATGGACCCGACGAGGCTTTGTATCGGTGCGACAAGCAGTGTCAGGTTGGACGGATCTATCCCACATTTCTCTGCGATGTATCCGGCAGTATCAGCATCCGGGAGCGTGTCTGCCTCAAGGGCAATGACTCCCTTGTCTGCGTCATCCTGATACCCAATCGTGCGGTATGTAGTCTTTGGCTGGAGGGAGAGGGCTCGTGCCGGCCCGGACGCCATTGCCCGGTATGACGGGGTCTTTATGATCCATCCTGCCTTCTGTGAACCGAGGCACGCGATAACCGGGTGCTGAATTGTGAGGTGAAGAAATGGAAACGGAATTCCACCAATGGATTCAACGACGATTTCTGCTGTGGCAAGACCCGCAAGGCAGGCCTGCACATAAAGTGCACCTGCACGGTAACTTCCCCGCACATTCACCCCGCAATCGATCAGCGTGGCACCGTTTCCAAGAGTGTGTGCCCGGATTTCAAGTGCTTCTGCGGTGGCGAGCATTTCTTCGATGATCGGTTGTACTGTTCTGTTTATGCTTACCATCATTCTCCCTTCCCTTTAGACCACCATTTGTCTGTTCCTGACGTAAATCCATGGATTGGAACAACAGACCCGGAAAGTGGGACTGTTTTATTCCTGACGTCTCTTTGTCTCTTTTCCATAGGTTCAGGCGTTTTTCCACCAGTGCATCGCCTGCAGTGTCCGCCGCATCAGATATGGTTTAGTATCAGAATAGCAGAAAAGCATTGTGGACTCATTTACCCATGCCTTTGCCATCGCCATCCCGCTCTTGCTCGCTGGCAACACCACCCTTGTCCCTTTTGCGGTGATAGGTGCGGTGATCCCGGATATTGATGCACTATTTTTTCTTTTTTCGAATAATGATCCATCCTGGTTTATCTTTACCCATGGCGGGATCACCCACAGCATTGCGGGTGCAGCACTTCTTTCTCTTGTAGCGTTTATTGCCCTGTACCTGCTCTCCGGAAGTTCATGGTTCGGACGATATTTCCCGGAAAAAGTCACCCTCATGGCTGGTTTTGCCATTCTTGCCGGTGCGATGCTGCATATTTTTCTTGATTATCTTGCCTATCCGGGCATTCCCCTCCTATGGCCATTTTCTGCAGAAAAGTTTACGCTTGGCATTTTTCCCGGCCCATCCCTCCCGATCCTGTTCGCAAGTCTCATCCTGCTTTTCCTGATTCTTACCCGGCGGTCAGGAATCGGAGTATATCGGGGATATATGGTCGTGTTTCTTGCCATTATCCTCATATACGCAGGACTTGCGCTGTACGTAAACGCAGAGACCGACGGAGAGGCAATTCCCACCATGAATCCCACCCGTTTTATCACCATTGAAGAGACAGATACCTTCTTTGTTGTCCGCCCGTACGTCATCCTCCATGGCAACGGTGCAGAAACCCTGTACCGCAAATATATCAATATCACTCCCGCGGAAGTGGCAGGCATTGCGATGCTGCCTGAAGTAAAACGGCTCAATTACCATTCCTACATTGTCACTACAGAACGGACGGGAGAAAGCATTGTACTCCGCGACCCGCTCAGAGAAGAGAAGATTTTCCGTTATCCGCTGGACTACTCGCGCCTTGAGGTTTTCGTTCGGGACGCCTCGATTGGATAATTCTGCTCGATAATTCTGCTCGATAATTCTGCTCGATAATTCTGTTCGGTAATTCTGTTCGGTAATTCTGTTCGGTAATTCTGTTGAATAATTCTGTTCGGTCATCCTGATCGGACATGAGATATCTGACGGTTCTGAATGAAAATAAAGAAAAAAGGGTAAAGATCTGTGGGTCTATCCGTCCAGGACACTCCGCACTGCGACAAAGACCGGTCCACGGACGTCTGTTTTTTTGTTATTGTCTGTAATGGTACGCATCACATGGTGCTCAATTTTGATATTTACATCAGACGGAATCTTTGCCATCTTGACCTGCACATGGGTGCCCTCACCGGCACAGGCTGCTTCTTCGATGCGTGCAGCGGCGAGGTTTGCAACTGCCTCAAGGTATGAAATGCCTGTGGCAACACCATTCTCTCTCACCTTGGCAAACTTATCCGTATCCGGAACGCCGAGAATCTTGCCATCTTCGACATAGATTTCATTGAATACCGCAGGACCACAGAGGCGCGAATTCTCCTCCTCTTCCTCAACAAAGACACGAATACGTGTGCCGCAGCACTCTCCGTCCCATGCCTCAAAGGAACAGGGGCTCTCCTCCTGTGCGTGAACGGTGGCAATCTTCTGTATTGCTTCAGCCATGAGGATGCCTTCTCTCGTATGCGGGGCCTCCCGCAGGCCGATGCCTGCGGCAAGGTCTGCATCGGTGAAGACCGGCGGATAGAACTGTGGGTGGGTGAGCTGGCGAACGTCATCTGCCTGATACTCGATCATCGCGAGACGCTCCACCCCGAGTCCAAGGTTCATCACCGGGACACCAACGCCGTATTCCGCAAGGGCCGATGGAGAGTACATGCCGAAGGTGGCGACCTCAACCCATCCATGCACCGGGTGGCGGGCGTATACTTCGGTCTGGGTGTCAGGAATATAATATTTGGACCGCTTCTCATCCGGACGAAACTCAAAGTCCGCAAACCCGAATGCCTTTAGAAGAGCCGCGGCGACCGCTTTGCCGTCTTCCACGGTTACATGCTCACCTGCAACAATACAGGAGGCAGAGTGGTAGGTCATCAGGCGTGTTGGCCCCTCCTCCTGTTCCCGTCTAAAACAGCGGTCAATGGAAAACTGACGAATGGGATGAGGCAGACGATCCCACATCGCCCCTAAAGAGAGGAACCAACCGGAGGTCATGTGTGATCGTAGCGTTGTCCGCGAGGATTCCGGTGCAAGCGCACGAAACTCAGGGAACACCTCATCCATCATACGCACGACAAGAGCATCGTCGCAGGCGAGTACTTTGGCCAGTTCAAAGGTGAGCTCGTCGCCGTCAACCTCCGCCTTCTTATAGGCATGCAGGGTTTCACGGAGACGTTCTTCTCCGTCTTCACCCAGTTTTCTGCCGATAATGCGCTCGATCTGTGAGATCCGTTCTTTGCCGAGACCCACGTTCGGGCGCGGCAGGCCGCCGAGATAGAAGACACGGTCAAGAACTGCAGATGCCTCAGGCCCAAATTGACGATAGACATCTTTCTCATCGATAAAAAGTGGCACCCTTGCCTCATCAAACCCGATGGAGAGGTATGCCTCCCGCAGGCGTGATGTGGTCTCTGCGATGGGGTGGCGCCGGGCGGATGTGTATCTGTACCGTGGATATTTATTGCCTGTCCCCACCGGATCGATTATCTCTGATCCTTTATTCCATGCGTGTTCAAAGTCATTGCGTGCTAATTCCCGATATTCATCTGGATTAAATTTCATTTTTACCGCCGTGTGAGACAGATTACCCGGGATACCGGGCTTTCATCGTAGACTTCGTAATCACAGTATTTCGTAATTTCGTTTGCAAACGCTGCCACATACTCATGGGACGGCATATGCGCAC
>CAZFXY010000119.1:0-5190 GCA_964523185.1 uncultured Methanoculleus sp. | reverse complement strand
TAACCAAACTTCATCGGCTCTATAATTTATTGGTAGATCCAGAGAAGCGGGTAGTATACATTCCATTTTTTGTGAAAAAAAAGATTTTGATTGAACTTGTAGCATTTCCCTTCAACATGACATTGGTTGTACATACACCCTTAATTTTCTATTTTGGGCAAATTTGTAGACTATATTGATTCGTAACTGACTTTTCCGGCATGGCAGTGTCACTTTAACGTCGCTGGTGTTTCCTGAACGCATACCAGACACCGCCTGCAACTCCTACAAGCAGGAGGATACCAATTATGGCGACAAACGAGCTTTCTTTGACAACCATCCGGAAATCATCGCTTGTTTCAACCTGATCGGATGTAACCTTCAGGGTAATCTTATATTCACTTGCAGCGATGCTTGATGGCGGAACGAGGGTGACAGATATCGTATCACTTTCGCCGGGTTCCAGGCTGGCAATTGTCTTTGGTACTATCGTGGCCTTCCAGCCCTCAGGTGCGGATATTTCAGGTTTGATATTGGTCAGTGAACCGGCACTTCCGGTGTTTTTCAGTCTGACATCAAAGCTAACTTTATCGCCCTTGCCCAGCTCATAGCGATATTTATCAGGGTATACTCTCAGGGTGTAATCTCCCCGAAGGGTGATGTCGAGCTTTTGATCGTAATTATCACCGGTTGGTGAGGTCGCGACAGACGTGATCGTATAATCGCCTGTTTCCTCTCCGTATGAAGGAATAACTTCGAGATATAATGTCTTTTCCTCTCCGGCATAGAGAAAGATCTCTGACAGGCTTTCAGGTGAATTCTCAGATTCCTTAAATCGTGTATACCAGTTTTCAGGCAAATCTGTTGAATGAAGGGTGAATATACTGTCTGCTCTTCCGATATTCCTGAGTTTCATCTCAAATAACGGGTTTTTGCCGATAGATGTGGTTATTGAAAGAGTCTTATAGGATATTTCTATGGCACTGTCCATCTTTTCGAGCACGATATTCCCTGCGTCGGTTTCAAGACCTGAACTGATCCTGACTTCAACCGGGAGAGCACTGAGGTAGCCTTTCTTGTCAATGTGCAGAGTGTAGTCTCCGTGGGGCAGCTCGCTCCTGATTTTGCCATCAGTGGAGGTGGTAATTTTCATCACCGGTTCTGTAACTTTTCCCTTCATCACAGTGATAGTTGTGCCTCCGATGGCTTCACCCAGCTCATTGACGGTGGTCAGTTTTAATATGCCACGCTTGCCGGCATGGGTCTTTGAGATCTCTATGTATAACCAGCAGTATCCCTCTCCAATGTGAACTTTGACATGCTCTTCACCAACAGGCGCATCTGAGGACGTTTCTACGATGAAACGAAGGTTCTGACTTGAACCCTTTGCAATTGAGGCCCTTGTAACCTCTGTTTCGCCATTTAGAAACCGATACTCCCAGTTTGATGAGCTACCAAAGGTCTCGACCCATAGTTTTTTGGGATATTCGTTTCCGTTGTTTGTCACCGTGAGTGCAAATTCTGCGCTCTCCCCTGCTTCAAGTACAACGCCCGGAAAAGGACAGTGTATCTGGACATCGCGGCCACCAGAACTCCCTTCGGCTGCTGCCGGCAGCGGAAGGATAACGGTGAGCAGGAAGAGGGTGATAAGGACTGAATACGTAATCTGTTTCATGGTTCCCTCTTACCTGATATCCATCCGCATGAACCGTACATAGGCAAGTCCAAGGAAGGTTGCTGGGAAAACAAACAGTGCGATGATATTTTTATAAATATCGCCAAACAGATCAGTTTCCGGCACCTCAAGTCCATCATCTCCAACGGGACCAAAGGCCATCGCCATCATCCTGCTATAATCCGGTATCAGCAGTTTGTATGAGAGCGTCTGCAAATTCATCGTCGGTGAAATAAGTGTGATGGCATCAGATACTGATTGACGTTTATTATAGTGTTCTTTCAGTTTCCGATTGAATTCTTCCCAGACGGGATCGGGTTCGGGTTCCTTATATTCTCCTTTACCATCGGAATTTACCGAAGATGATACTACGGTCACACTCCTCTGCGTGCTGGAGGAAAAGTGCGTGCTGGAAGAAAACATCTCCTCGGGGTATTCCGGTGGATCACCAATAATGATGTTCATTACCGGTCCACTCATCAGCATCGGAAGGCTCGCAAGGGCGACAAAAATGACCAGTGTATAGACAAGGGCCTTGCCACTGTCATTTGCTACGGTGGACATGAAGAGTGATAATGCGAAATACGAGAGTATCATCAGGAATGCCGCTCCGCCATAGATCAGAATTTTTAAGAGTTCATCACCTTCAGGGACAATTCCTGAGAGAAGAAGGATGGCAAAGGTGACAATAAATGTAATGCCAAGGGCGATGGCAAGGGTCATGAGGCCGCCAAGCGCTTTTCCGTTTATCACTTCGTCACGATATATTGGATGAGACAGCAGTATCTTTAACGATTTGGTCTCTTTTTCTTTTGATATGAGATCAAACCCCATTGCAATGCCAAGCACCGCTCCAAGGGTGATAATGAGTCCGCTGACGCCCAAGTAGATGGACATGATGGAGGGTTTACCCCATCCGCTGAATTGCACACCAAATTCGTCGTCACCTGCGACAGACTGACGTTCGTTATATTGCTCCAGACTCTTGTTATACTCTGCTACTCCGCTGATCATTCCAATGATCGTTATGAACAGGAATATTCCGAAGATCAGTAGAAACTTTCTGCTTTTAACGTGATCATAAAGCTCTTTTCGTGCGATCACCGGCAATCCATTTGATTTCATAGTTGTTTGTCCCCCGTGTTATAGTATAAGAGGATAGCCTGTTCAAGTGTCGAGCGATCGAGAGTCAGCTCGCGTATCATCACGTCTGTTTCCCGGAGTGTGTCTGCGATATCGTCTCTGATGTCAGAGTGTGCAGTGATCACCGCTTCGTGGTTTTCATGGGAATATTCTGCCGATATGAGGTCAGGATGGCTGAATTCCGGCATGGAATCGCGTGTCTCCACCAGGATCTTCACCTGTTCCCCCTGAAGTACGCGTGTCAGATCTTTCCATGTGCCTTCTGCCACCAGTTTTCCCTGAGATAACACACCGATGGAGGTGCACACCAGACTTATCTCTGAAAGAACGTGTGATGAGACGAGGACGGTCTTTCCGTCTGCTGCCATCTGTTTTATAATTCTGCGGTAGTCTGCAACTCCCTGTGGGTCAAGGTTTGCCGTCGGTTCGTCAAGTATGATAACGGCCGGGTCGTTTAACAGTGCCTTTGCAATCCCAAGGCGCTGGCGCATTCCTTTTGAGTAGCCGCCAACCAGTTTTTCAACTCCGTCAAGATTCATCAGTGACAATAGTTCGTCAATGCGTGATTTTCTTGTGGAGGTATCCAGACCATACAGACGGGCAAAAAAGTCGAGGTTTTCGCTGGCCGACAGATTGGTGTAGAATCCAACATCTTCAGGCATGTAGCCGATGCGATGCTTGACTTCTATCGGATTTTTTGCAACTTCAACGCCGTCTATCAGGCATCGTCCCGCGGTGGGTTCGATAAGGCCTGTCAGCATCAGTATTGCAGTACTTTTGCCGGCACCGTTAGGTCCCAGCAGGCCGAATATCTCACCACCCGGGATTGCTAAATTGAGATCGTTGACGGCATAGACGCCATTATATTCCTTTGAAAGGTGTTCAAATGTAATCATATTTCTTCACAGTCTCTGTAGCCTATTTTTAGAACCAGCTCTATAAGTGATTTCTGTCACAATCATCTACATGTCGTACCACATATAGACGAATATGAGGGAATAGATAAGGTTCACGCTTCGACAGGTATCATGTGATGTCATGAAAATACCCGGAATTTCAGAGGGTAAGCTGATCAAAATCGATCCCTGCACCAGCCAGTTTTCCATTTTTGTTCCAGATAGCATAAATCCGGTCCATGGTAGATTCATTCACTTCTGTATCTTTATTCCAGAAGATCTCAATGTATCCTTTATGAGATGACCCATAACCAACAATAGGGTCACCGACTTCACCTCATCCAAGCTGATGTTGACATGCTCCTCTGCAGGGTTCAGGTAAAAATCCGGTTTTGCAGATGTGTCCAATGTATCTGTGTCACCATTCAAGGGTGATGCTGCCGATGCAAAAGCAAAGGCGACAATCATAGATACACATACTATTACAAATAATCCTTTTTTCATACCATCACCTGCCAATCAGACGGGGCGGGCTGTATCCCGTCATTGAAATGGCGGGGATTAGCCCTACATTGATCCTAACCATACACATATAGTCTGCCTGAACTCCTATCGGACTCCTCTCCTCGATAGACGCTTCCGTGGAAGTCATAGACGTTGCCCGGATGTACGAGGAAAGCACCGGGGCTGAGCGTACCATTTCTGGAATCGCCCGTTCCGAGACCATCCGGACAAACCTGAACGGCGGTCCCTCCGTCATCCGTGAACTCAAAGTGCACGTCGCCGCATGCCCACCAACCTGTATCGCTAAACTCCCATTTTACCCAGGGTTTGACCCAGATACCATCTTCTGGGATGCCGCTTAACGTACAGTCCCCGATAGATGCTATTGCCGGTGTACTCCAGGATTCATTGAAGTAGAGATCGCCAACTTTAAGTTCAACAGCTTTGGATGCGTCTACCACGGGGTCCACCACGGGAATAGAGAGAGAGAGATCCAGCGTGCGGATGTGATCTCTTGCATCTGTCTGGTTTTGTGGTTCAAGCACTTTATCAGAGTTCATGACGCACTGAAGGCGTTCGCTCAGATCGGTGTCGTCTATGGCATCTTCCGTGGAGGCCCTATCCGCACTCACCGCTGGCACCATCACAACACTCACCAGCAGCAACGCCAGGAGCACGGAGAGTGCCCGCATTCCAATTCTTTTTTTCATACTTTTTTCCTCCATTTTTCATGCCCCGGAGGCAAAAAAGCGAAGCTTTCAAGTAATTTTAAAAACAGCACAGTCTTGCCTCCGGGCACGCGTGGGGTTCAGTGACTGGTATAGAGGCATTATATTTGTGAGTTTCTTGCCTCCGGGCACGCGTGGGGTTCAGCCGTTCTTGATCGATTCAGATGGACCCCGTGCAACACTTTTTTGATGCTACGAGTATGACCTATGACTTTGCTTTATTAATGTTTTATGTCCACATCGTCCAACTGAACGGGAACAGTTA
>CAZFXY010000118.1:0-5205 GCA_964523185.1 uncultured Methanoculleus sp. | reverse complement strand
ATGCTCGCGGGCACCCAGACCCCTCTTGCCGGGAAAGGCCCGGATGACATCAATTTCCTCGTCGTCCGTGAGAATACCGAGGACTTCTACGTTGGCATCGGCTCACGGTTTACAGGGAAAGAGCACCGTGACCTTGAGGTGGTTCGTAGCATATACTCCATCAAATTCGGTCTCGATGTCGAGTCTGACAGTGAGGAGATTGCCTACCAGATAGGCGTCATATCACGCGAAGGCTCGTCACGGGTCATGAAATACGCCTTTGATGCGGCAATGAACCGGAAAAAAAAGGTGTCCAGTGTCGACAAGGCCAATGTGCTGACCGAGGTCTACGGTCTCTGGCGTGACGTTTTCACTGAGACTGCCGCCCGCTATCCCAAGGTGACGACTGAGTTCACCTTTGTTGACGCCATCACGATGTGGTTTGTGAAAAATCCCGAGTGGTTTGACGTGGTCGTTACCCCCAACATGTTCGGCGATATCATCACCGATCTCGGTGCGATGATCCAGGGCGGCATGGGTCTCGCCCCCGGTGGCAACATCAACCCGCAGGGCACCTCACTCTTTGAACCCATCCATGGATCGGCACCAAAATACAAGGGACTGAACCGGGTAAACCCCATTGCGACCATCTGGGCGGGGTCGCTTCTCCTCGATAACATCGGTGAACCAGAAGCGGCCGCAGGCGTGCTTGCTGCCATTGAAAAGAGCATCGCTGCAAAACAGACCACTGTTGACCTCGGCGGCTCCCTTGGCACCCGTGAAACAGGCGCATGGATTGCAGACGCTGTCCGAAACGGATAAAAAAAAGAGAGAAAACTCAGGGTGCAAAAACACCCATCACGTCTTCACGACCCGGATGCAGGTGCCGGGCAAGGGTTGTTACATACCGGCCCTGCACCCGTGCCCCCGTGAGTTCATTTTCTGATATCTCCCGGGTATTATCCGGCCCTGTGATGGTAGATGCACCATAGGGAGAACAGCCCGTGACCTCGTCAATGACCGAGAGACCGGGCCAGGCATATGGGAGGCCTGCAATTACCATCCCAAGGTGCAGAAGGGTGATATGGGTCGAAAGAATCGTTGATTCCTGCCCACCGTGAGGCGTGGAGGTGCTCGTAAAGACACTGCCCACCTTTCCCACGAGGGCTCCTTCTGCCCAGATTGATCCGGTGGAATCAAGAAACTGGCGCATCTGTCCACACATATTACCAAACCGGGTCGGCGTCCCGATAAAGACTGCATCAAACTCCCCCAGTTCTTTTTGACCAATGACCGGTATCTTTGCAAATTCGCTTTGAAATTCCGTTGCTCCCATCTTCTCAATCACCTCAGGAGGGAGGGTCTCAGGCACCCGCCTCATCACCGGTTCGCCCCCCGCATCCCGTACGCCTTCCGCCACCGCCTCTGCCAGCCGGTGGACGTGGCCATAGAGAGAATAATATACAATTCCTATCTTCATCACCAAACACCTCGTCTGTATACCCGAAGAGGGGGGGAAGATAGATAATAATATCTGCGGCTGAATACTTCTATCGTCAACGAGACGGGTGTTTCCGGAATGCATCCGGAACTTCACCAAAGACAATGGGGATGGACATCTGCCCGCTGATGACGGGGGGGGACGTTAGCGGAATAGCGGCGTGATGGCGGCAGCTTAGCGGCACATGCCACCAAGGTAAAATCGAGCTATTCCAGGCGAATGGTACAGATCGAAGAGATAATAGAGAGACGCTTCTTCAAGAGAACAGTGTATCGCGGCAACCTTTGACCCCACAGCACACGGGCGACTCCCATGCAGATGTGGGTTCAGGGGGGTGCGCCCAGAGATATACCGCTAACCTGATCGCTTCCGGTTCAATTTGGGCCAGAAAATTCCAATCAAAGCTCTTTGGTCGCTTTTAAGGTTAGCGGCACCTGCCGCCAACTGCTGTAATCTGCTGTATTTGCCGCCAACAAGGGCGGATCACCTGCCCCCAGCGATGAACGCCCGTCTGACATTATTCTCCTGCAGGTTTTCTTCCCTCAAAGAGTTCGTTCGGACGGCAAAGAGTCTGGGGAACTGTATTTGTCTGCGGTGATGACAGGGTTGCCTGGTGGTCAGAGAAAGAAAGGACAGGGGTAGGTGAGAGGTGTTATGGGAGAGACTGTTGCAGGAAAAGGATGGGTGAGAGGTATTATGGGAGAAACTGTTGCAGGAAAAGGATAAGGGAGATGGGGTCGTGTGAGAGACTGCGTAGTGACTGGAGAGTACGAAATAGATTCTCTGTCGTTTAAATCAGTTTTAAAAAGAATTTCTGTAAAAAGGATATTGGAAAAAAGAAATTGCTGTTGAAAAAAGTAGGCGCTTTGTAGGGTTGATCACGTGAGGCTGTTACATACACTGTTTACGATAGGCTATGAGGGCATTTGAACTTCAAAATGGCCTTTATTTAACTATTATTCGTTTAAATATGGCTTATTTCCCTTATTTGCCACTATAATGCATTCATGCAACCGTCTTCAATGGGCCTCCTGATATCCTGATATCCTGATATCCTGATATCCTGATATATCGTAGTGTTCACTCATACTTGGGGATCTTCCAGATTCGGTAGAGAGAATACAGACCAATGATAAATGCGGCGATATAACTGAACACCCCGAGATTATAGGTCACCGAAGCCTCTCCCGGAGAGAGATAGATCATCAGCGACGAACCGATGACAATGGCCCCGACAATAAACCCGATCAGCATCCTGTTCGAGGCACGGTCAATCGACTGAGCCAAATTCATAACATCAATGGCTGCCACGTCAATTTTTATGCTGCCGTCTGTCGCCCTGGAAAGCGCCCGGTTGAGTGATTTCGGTATAGAAATGATATCATCCACAATATCGAGTGTCTCTTTTGCCATGTACCGCAGCGTATTGCGTGAAAAAATCCGCTCAATTTCCATTTCTTTGATATATGGCCCAACTTCAGTGGAAAAATGGAAATGTGGATCCAGATGCTTCCCGGTATCCAGCACCATCGTTATCACCTTGATAACCAGCATCAGGTTCATCGGCACCTGCAGGTGGTAGTGGTTGAGAAGACCCGGAATCCGGTTCATCAGACTGGCGAGATCAAAATTCTCGATGCTCTGTCCGGAATACTCTGACAGAATGCCAAAGAGATCGTCCTTAAACTGCTCCATGGATTTGTCATCGATCTTTACCCCCAGCTGAAGGAACGAGTCCACAATCTCATCCACATCCTGCTCAAGTATACCCAAAAGCAGGGTGACTATCGCATCTTTTCGCTCCGGTCGTATCACTCCCACTGAGCCAAAGTCGAGAAAAACCAGATCACCGTTCACATCAACGAGCAGATTACCTCCATGCGGGTCAGCATGGAAGAAACCGTGCTTCAGAATCTGTTTGATATAGGATTTCATGCCCCGGTTTGCCACGTCACTGGGATTTCCACCAATCAGACGAATTAACTCAGCGTCATCAACCCGGACACCAAAGATATACTCCATTACAAGGACCTGTTTTCCGGAATATTTCCAGTAAATAATCGGAACCCGCACATGGGGTACCTCACAAACAATAGAACGCAGACGGTCTGCATTTCTTCCGTCATTGGTGAAATCCAGTTCACGCCGAATCTGCACGGCAAATTCCTGCACTATCCCGGTTGGGTTGTATATCTTCATCTCCGGAAACCGAAACTCGATTCGTTCGGCAAGCGACTGGAGAATCAGGAGATCTACTTCGATGAGTGCTTCAATATCCGGGCGCTGAACCTTGACTGCCACAAGGGTGCCATCTTTGAGCATCCCCCGGTGGACCTGTGAAAGCGAGGCTGCGGCGATGGGCGCCTCTTCCAGGTATTCAAATACTTCGTCAATCGGGCCGCAATAGGTTTCAATTGTGGGACGAACATCTTCAAACGGCAGAGAAGGAACCTTATCCGTCAGTTTCTGAAGTTCTGCAATCAGCTCTTCCGGGAATAGCTCACGACGGGTACTGACAATCTGGCCAAATTTAACAAAGGTCGGTCCAAGTTCTTCGAGTGCCAGACGAACACGCTCATACTCAGGGAGATTGCTGGGCGATCTTTTTTTCCGGAGAAAACGGCGTGGAATGATACTCGGCTGCATCTGCTCCAGGGCGAAGCCAAAACCATGGGTAATAAGCACGTCAGCAATCTGACTATAGCGTCGTAACTTGGTGACCATACAGCGGAAAAATAATGGGTGGTGTACTATTAAACAATGTCCCTGTTTCGCCAGATGCGTTTCCATGGATACGGAACAAGTGCAAAGAAGACGAGCGAGGCGGCCACCGGGACTGTGATCAGAAGCATCGCCGTTACCAGCCCGGCCACGTCCGCGATATATCCGCTCACTGCCACACCCAGACCTCCCGCACCCACTGCAAGGCCCAGCATCAGGCCGGAGACAAGGCCGGGGGTGCCCGGCATCATCTCATGCGACATGGCGACCGTGGTGGAGAAGGTTGACCAGAGACAGAAGCCAAACAGAACCAGGCAGACGAGAGAGGCAGTGCCTGACAGCGTGAAGGTGGCGATGAAAAACGGAATCGCAAGCAGCGTAAAGAGCAGCACCAGTTCCTTTCTTCCATAAGTATCAGAGAGGGTACCGACAATGATCTGACCTGCCACACCGGCCATGAGCACTGCGGATACGATGATGTTTGCTGTTGCAAGGTCAAATCCACGAATCATGCTGAGGTATGCCGGCAGAAAGGCAACGGTTCCAAAGATGCCCCACGCACGTAAGGCGGAACCGGTGATGAGAAGCGATATTCCCCGGTATTGCCGAAGACCAATCTCCACCGGGGCTGCGGAAGAAAAAGGCACAGGGGCATGTGCAGGCGCAGGCGCACGATCAGTCCCCGCCTGCCGGTCATAGCTTCCCTTAGGGATGATGACATGCAAAATAACTGCCATGCAGACACCCGGCATGATCATCGCGACAAGGCCGGGCAGCCCCCACAGGGTAACGAGGACGCCGGCAATCAGGGGCCCGATGGCAAACCCGATGTTGCCTCCCACGACGAAAAATGAGGTCAGGCGGCCGCGGTTCGGCCCGGATGCGAGACGGGAGACCAGCGAGAGGGCACTCGGATGGAAGAGGGCATGCCCAAGTGCGGCACAGGCGGCGAAGAGGAGTGTCAGCCAATAATTGGAGATGAGCCCGATACAGGAGATAAAAAA
>CAZFXY010000117.1:0-5234 GCA_964523185.1 uncultured Methanoculleus sp. | reverse complement strand
CCTCTACCTGATAGAGATTGTGCGCAGAGAGAAGGATGGTCTTCTGCCGGGTGTCCCGCAGGTGTCTGAGATAGCCAATGATATAGCGCGAGGTCATCGGATCCAGGCCGGATGTCGGTTCATCATAAATAAGGAGGGACGGCTCATGCAGCAGAGAACGGGCGATTGCGACCTTACGCCTCATCCCTTTTGAGAGTTCACCAATGCGCTTTCCCTGGGCGTCAAGTTGGAGTGAGGCAAGCAATTTCTCACTCCTGATGCGGCACTCATCGGTAGGAATACCATATATTTCCCCGAAGAATCTGAGATAACTTTCCACCGTCATTGTCTCATACAGGCGGGACTCCTCGGGGAGGTATCCCAGTATCTCCTTCAGACGCAGGGGGTCGCGCCTGACATCGATCCCTTCGATGATGAGGTCGCCTGACGTCGGCTGAATCAGGCCTGCCATGCATTTCAGAAGTGTGGTCTTTCCTGCACCATTGTGCCCGATGATCCCGAATATGCCGGGTTCTTTAAAGGTGAAACTCACCTCGTCCAGCGCCCGGAATGTGCCATAATCCTTTATCAGTTTTCGTACTTCAATCATCAGATCACCGTTGAAACAATGCTTGTCAGTCATATGATTTAATGTCCCTTGTCAGGGGAGGAGGGCATGCGCCACGCGTTGTCATAAAACCGCTTCCCTGAACCATAAATCTGAGATCAGACATCATTCGTGTCTATAAAAAGATGTCAGTACTTAAAATACGATTGACGGCCAAATTCAGGATAGAAATGCTCTCTGCACTGCGCCAGATACTGACCATCAGCAGATGGGAGGTACGCCGGTCTGCAACCACCATGCCGCGTGAGGTGCTCCCGGTAGCAGTGGCAATCTTCATCCTCTTGATTGTAGT
The DNA here is from genome assembly GCA_964523185.1 of uncultured Methanoculleus sp. Taxonomy (GTDB): domain Archaea; phylum Halobacteriota; class Methanomicrobia; order Methanomicrobiales; family Methanomicrobiaceae; genus Methanogenium. The sequence goes on along the minus strand of CAZFXY010000117.1, from coordinate 4,335 downwards.
GACCGGCTATACGCAGGATAGCGGAATCCACCTCCAGGACCGGATGTATACGGCGGGGGTTGACTCAGCAGATGCCGCTGCCATCATTCTCGGAGACCCGCGGTTCATCGTGTATCCGGGGACGCCAGAGGGAACAGACCTGACCATTATCCCGCCAAACGTTCGTGCCGCAGATACCGACCGGGGAGGCGCGGCTCTAAAAGCCTTCCAGACAGATTATACCCATTACCTGACCGCACAGTATAACCGTGAAAACGATCTCTTTGCCGCATATCCCCTCTGGATTGATCTGCAGTACGTCAGGAGTGAACTCGATTTCACGGCAACCGAAGCGGGCACCGGCGTCTCCGGCGCACCAAACCCCTTCAAAAACCCCACTCCTGACCGACCGGTGAAGCCCATTGCTGAACCAGACACCGGTATCGGATATACCCGGGAAGAACTAAGGGCAGGGCTGGTCGGAACAGAAGGCAAAGATCGCACGGTCGGCCGCTACACCGACGTAATCGCTGGTGAAGGGGCGCTGGGTGATTTTAAGACCCCGTCCCAGATCACGCCCCCCCTTCCGTTTGATGCCATCGTGCTGGTCTTTATCTTTATCTTTCCCCTCTACTTCACGTCCCAGTTTTACATGATGTCAGTGATGAACGAGCGCATCGAGCGCAGGGGAGAGATACTCCTCTCAAGCCCTCTTCGCCCCTCAGCCATCGTTATCGGAAAGATGCTGCCATATCTGGTGGTGATGATCGCGGTGACCGCAGTCCTCTCTCTTGCCACCGGCAAGACGGCAATCGTCCTTGTGGCGGTCTTCCCCGTCATCCTTTTTTTCCTTGCTGCAGCCCTTTTCATCGGGATGACTGCACGCAGCTTTAAGGAACTCTCGTTTATCTCCATCTTTTTCTCAACCATCGCAACATCCTACCTGTTCTTCCCGAGCATCTTTGCAAACATCCATGTCATATCCCTGATCTCTCCCCTGACCCTGATCATCTATGCCATTGAAGGCACCTCCTTTGCCCTCACGGATTACTTTTATTCCACCTTCCTCTTCTGGGTAACAGCAGGGATTCTCTTTGCGCTATGCATCGTCAACTTCAACGAAGAACGCCTCTTCACCCTTCACCCGCTGCGGGACAAGGTGCGGGAGTACATCGAAAGCCTGATCTCAGAGAAGCACCCATTTGCCTCACTCTTCGGGATTACTCTTTTTTCCATCCCCTTTGTGCTGATGGCACAGCTGATGCTCCTCGTCCTGCTTTTCAATCTCCCGATGCCCTTCTCGCTCGTCGTTCTGATCTTTGCTGCGGCATTCATCGAAGAACTGGCAAAGTCAGTCGGCATCTATGCCATTGCCGTAGAACGGCCCGCATTCCTCACCTGGAAAAATGTCATTTTTGCCTCTCTTGCGGTGATGGCCGGCTTTTTCCTCGGTGAAAAACTCCTCCTCTTCGCCACCCTCGCCCAGATCTCAGAGTCAGTATTCGGCGCGGCCCTCTTCACCAGCATGCAGGTGCTCTGGCTGCCCCTTTCCCTGCATTTCGCCGGTGCATTCATTACCATATCCCTGATAAAACTCTTCGGGAAGAGAATCTACCCCCTCGCCCTCGTCGTTGCATCGCTCGTTCACGGGGCGTATAATCTCTTTTTTATCACCGGAGGTTTCTGACACATGGACTTCAGACACGTATACATCATCACAAAAAAGGAGCTGGGGGCCATTAATGCCGAGAAGACGATCATCCTCGCCATTTTGCTGCAGCTTTTTATTGCGATGTTCTCGTCGTTTCTCATTGTCGGCCTCGCCGTGATGTATGACCCGGATGCCCTCTCGGATTATTCGCGGCAGAAGTATCCCATCGCGTATACCGGATCGCCCTCGCCGCTGGAGGAGTTATTGCAAAAGAGCGGGGATTTTGTTATCTACCAGATGGGTCTGGGGACTGCGGTTACCGCACTTGAGGAGCGAAAACTCAGCGGAGTAATCTGGGCGCCGGATACGGCCCCGGACGCAGATGAACCGGTAAAGATCACGTTATATACCATTAGAAATGACATCCAGTCCTCAGTTGTGAACACCAAACTCAGAGATGTCTTTGTCACATACGAAGAGAGTCTGCGTGATGTTCGTGGAGACCGGATCTCATCGGATCCCATTGTGATACACCTGCCGCAGGAGGTGCCGGGCACCAACTTCTATGAGTTTGTGTACGGGCTTCTTATCCCGCTCCTTATCTTTATGCCTGCGATCATCTCGGCGGCGTTGATCATCGATATGATCACCGAGGAGTTTCAGCATGATACGATCGAGACGCTCATCTCTACGCCAATGACGTTCAGCGAAATGATCTGGGGCAAAATTTCGGCATGTTTTGTGATTGTGCCGGTTCAGGCGGGTATTTGGATTGCCCTGATGGTGATAAACGGCATCGCTATCGCAGGCATTGTGCCGATTCTTCTGCACGTGAGTGTGGCATCGCTTCTCATGATCCTTTTCTCCACGTTTGTGGCCCTCCACTATCGGGAGCGGACGAGTGCCCAGTTCATCTTTTCAACGGCCCTCGTGGTAGTGCTGATAGGCGTCCTCTCGCTGCCGGTTAACCCGGCAAATCTCATTGTTCTCCTTTCCATCGGAGCTGTTGGGAGTGAACACTGGCTGGTTCTTGCAGTGATGGCGGGCGTCCTTGCTCTTTGCATGGTTGCACTTAACAGGTATACGCATCGGGTGGAGAGGATCGCCCTGCAATGAACGGCCCTGCCAAGAGCGTTGCCCGTCATTTTCTGAAATGGTGAACCGTCTAAAAAACAGGGGAAGCATTTGATATATCGATGAAATGGCTCACTCTCCCTCTCTCACATCGTCTGCACGCCTGCTGCAATGCGGTCGTTTTCGCAGGGGGGCACAGATCTGATACACAGAGGCGGTCATCGCTACGCGAGGCGACATACCGCACACAGCACACAGCACACCCACACCGCACACCGCACAGCCACATATATCTCGCCGAAAGCCTCTCAACCAACACACACAGCACACAGCACACCCACATATATCTCGCCCAAAGCCTCTCAACCGATACGCACAGTTCACCCCACACCCTTCATGCCCATCGCCACTCCCGAAAATACTGGTAGCGGCATTCTCAGGAGCCGAAAGGATGGGCGATACCAATAAAAAAGTCATACCGAAAATAAACGCCCTGAAGTCTACATTTTCTCATCATACTAAGGGGATTTCTGGTATCACCCCGCTAAAAGCAGCACATTATTTAACAGCATACTATTTTATACCAATAAAATAATCATTGCACTGATTCTCATGACACAAAAATTAACCCTGCTCATTGTGAGCCTGTTGCTATTTACTGCCGCTGCAGCCTCTCCTGCACTGGCAGCCTCCGTGGGCGGCGACCAGGGATGGTATGATATCTACACCAATGTGGATGGCTGTGCCATCTACTTTGACGGAGAATACAAGGGAACAACAACCGGTAGCATGCTGAGTGTCGTGGTATATTCCACCGCTAAACCCTATGCCACCGTGACCGCTTCAAAGTCCGGGTTCACATCTGCGTCTCAGTCTCTCCCTACAACCCCGGGAGCAGGAGAGCACCAGTCTGTCTATCTGACCCTTAACCCCGTGACACCCACTACGGGACATCTCAGGATTAGTTCCACCCCGTCCGGTGCAGCAATCTATGTGAACAACATTTACTACGGTACAACGCCCCACACGGTCCCAAACCTCGATGCTGGAAACTATAACCTGAGACTTACCTACTCCGGCTATAATGACTACCGGGAGACGGTCAGGGTCGTTGCCGGCCAGACCGTAAGCACCTATGCTACCCTGCAGTCACAAGTGACCGATGGCACGCTCACCATATCCAGCAGTCCGTCCGATGCAAACATCTACCTGGATGGTTCATACAGGGGCACGACTCCCCGAACCATCGGGGGCATTTCCAAGGGTGCACACACCCTCGAAATAACTAAGCCCGGATACCACAAGTGGTCAAACACCGTACAGATCCATGCCAATCATGTGACCTATGTCACAGCGACCCTCACCACAGACCCACAGACCACTACCGGGGCTATCTCCGTGACCTCAAACCCGTCATATGCCGCGGTCTTTATTGACGGCATGTATTACGGCATCACCAATCCCGGGCATGTCCTCATGGCAAATGATATTGCAGCAGGCAGCCACACGGTAAAAGTCAGCCTCGCGGGATACGATGACTCAGTCTCTACGGTGACCGTCAATTCCGGTCAGACCACAACCGTGAGCGCAAACCTTGCCGGCGGTTCCGGCAAAGGAGCAATCGAGATCTC
>CAZFXY010000116.1:0-5353 GCA_964523185.1 uncultured Methanoculleus sp. | reverse complement strand
CAAACGCTGCCACATACTCATGGGACGGCATATGCGCACGGGTAAGACGATTGCGTGAGTAGCCGAGATACATGTATCCCTTCACTTCGACATAGAGGGGGGAGGCATCCTGAATCAGGCGGGCATACCCTTCAGGACTGATGTCATTGAGCCCCTTGACGATTGTGATGCGTATTGCAGACCGCCTGCCTCCCAGAAGGGAAAGACTCTCTTTCACCTGTTCCCACGAGTCCTCCATAGGGCGGCAGACACGTTGGTATGTCTCCTCGTCCGGTCCGTCCAGCGACACATAGGTCTGGTATGGACTGCATTTCCGGATCATGTCAGGCCGCGTGCCGTTTGTCACCAGGAATGTGGTAAATCCTGCCTCATTCAGGAGCGTAAAGAGTTGGGGTAGCTGGGAATAAAGGGTGGGTTCACCCGAGAGGGAGACTGCTGCCATATCCGGTGCAAGCGCCTCTTCCCAGAGCTTCGGTTCGACCGCAGTGTTTGCAACCGGGTTATATCCGGCAAGGGCCTTTTTCTGAAAGAAGTGCAGGCGGTCCATGATGACCTCCGGCGGGCACTCCTCCTCTTCGACCACCTCATACTCCATCGATCGCCAGCAGAAGAGACAGCGCTGGTTGCACTTCAGGGTCGGAGTCATCTGGACACAGCGGTGGCTCGCAATGCCATAGAACTGTGCCTTGTAACACATATCCCCTCCGAGGAGCGTCCGTTTATTCCACATGCACGGTTTGAGTGCAGCAGAGGAACGGGGAGAAAAAAACTGGTAACCCTGTTTTAACAGGGCCTTACATGCTTCTGATTGCATCGATACCGAGGGTTTCGAGCACTTCGCTCAGGGTATTCTGTGCCGCCCGGACGAGAGTCAGTCGGGCATCCCGCACCCCTGCCTCTGCCTTGAGAACGGGGTCGGTGTGGTAGAACGCATTAAAGAGGTCGGCGAGGTCACGGGCATATATCGCAAGGTGATGGGGGCGGAGCTCCTTTACCACGGTATGGAGCACCTCCGGAAAGAGACCGATGTGCTTTGCAAGCGCCACCTCAGATTCGGTGGATAGATCATACACCGGGGTAAAGTCTCCCGCTTTCTGGAGGATAGAGCAGGCCCGTGCATGGGAGTACTGAATATACGGAGCACTCTGGCGTTCAAAGTCAAGCGCCTGCCGCCAGTCAAAGACGGTACTCTTCTCCTGCGATACACGGACAATGTCATAGCGGATTGCACCGATAGCAACGGATGTCGCTATGGCCCGGCGCTCCTCTTCAGGGAGTTCCGGCCGGCGTATCGTCACCTCATCAAACGCCTTTTTTGTCACCTCGCTGATGAGTTCGTCAGCAGAGATGAACTTGCCCGCACGGGTGCTCATCGAGCCTTCCGGAAGACTCACAAATTCAAAGAAAACAATCTCTGGTGCTTTTTCGCCGAGGAGTTTCATCGTTGCCTGCAGTTGGGCGCCGATGAGTTTGTGGTCGGCCCCCAGCACGTTGATGAGACGGTCAAAATGTTCGTCTTTCCATGCATGGTAGGCAAGGTCACGGGCAGCATATACACTCGTACCGTCTGACCGGCGTAGCACATACTGCTTCTCAAACCCGTATGCCGTGAGATCCACGGCGAGGATATCATCATGGGAGGCTTCGGGAAGCGCTTCCACCCGATTGAGTACGGCGTTCATCGAACCGTCCTGAACAAACCCTGATTCCCAAACGAATTGATCATGGGAAGTATTGAGGTGCTTGAGCGTGACCTTGATCCCCTCTACACAGAGGGATACTGCCCGGCGGAACTTCTCAACCACCTCGGGGTCTCCCTGTTCAATAAGAGCCATGCGCCGATCAATTTCTTCTTTTATTGATGCGTCTGCCTCTATCGCGCGATTTGCTGCCACATAGACGCGGGCGACATAATGATCGTCTTTTTCCTCCTCTTTCTGCGGGATATCAAGGAAATCAAATCCCCAGGAGACGATTGCAATCTGGCGGCCCATGTCGTTCAGGTAATATTGCACGTCGATGTCATGCCCTGATTTTCGGAATGTTCGGGCCAGCGTGTCACCGATGACCGAGTTCCGGATATGCCCGACATGCAATGGTCCGTTGGGGTTTGCTGAGGTATGTTCAATACAGATTCGACCCGGCAAATCCGGGAGGCGACCGTAGCCCGGCTGACAGGCCGCCTTCACGACGTCTGCGACATACCCCGATCCAAAAACGAAGTTGATGTAGGGACCGGTGGTGGAAACGACGATTCCCGCCTCGGCTAACGTTCCCGTGATTGCTCTTGTAATCTCACCTGCGATCACTGCAGGATTTTTTCTCTGTGTCTTTGCGAGTGCAAAGGCAATGGTTGAGGCAAGGTCGGCATGCTCACCGCCGTCTCCAAGGAGTACATCTGCTGCTCCTGTTGCGTCTTTCAGGGCTGTTTCAACAGCCCGGTATGCATCCTGGTACATCAGTATCCTGTCCTGTATCGCAGTATAGCCGCTATTCCGCCAAAGGCGTTATAAAGAATCGATCCTTCTTCAAAATCATTGGATATGATTATCACTCTGGTAGCGGTTGCATCGGCAAGTTCCGTCAGTTCATCGATGATATCCGTCTCTTCTTCGAGGTAGAGCGGTGCAGTGCAGTCCGGACAGGTGCCCAGATCGATATCTTGTGCAGACTTGCCCGGTTCCACCGTCACTGTCTCTTCCTTGGCATATTCACAACTCTGGCACCGGATGCTAAGCCTTTCTTTGCGCAGATCCTCTGAAAGGAGGAGTATGTCAACCGCACCGATTTCGAGATTTTTGCGCACTGATTCCTCTCCATACGCGGAGGCACTCTCATCCTTGATCAGTTCTTTCAGGAACCGGTCCATGACAGACTTCTCCTTCATCACCTCAACGCCGCGGAGCGCTTCCTGTGCATTGTCCACGAGTTCACTTAGGCCGGATTCGTTGGTGTATGATACATCAAAAAGGCCAATGAGCCGTTTCTGGAGTTCATGATGCAGATAACCCCCCTCTGCAAACTCCTCTTTTGTAGGCATAGGGCCACCGATAAGGATTCCTTTGAAACGGTTATAGAAGTCTGGTTCTGCCATGAAGACATCGGTTGCCCGGTCAGCGACTTTTTTATAATATTCATTGATGGCAATGAGGCGCAGACGTTGGAAACGCATGGCGGACTGACCACCTTTCCTCTGTTTTCCGGGAACCGTGGATGTCACACCGGATGCAGGTTCGATGCGGTTTCCGCGCAGGAATCCGAGATATGACTCACGTCGGTCGAGGACAAGAAGTCCGTAGACTTCTTTCTCCACAAGCATCTGCTCCATCGGTTCCAGTTCGAAGCGCGAGGAACATCGGTACATATAGAGAGGCACGACATCAGGAGGCTCAAAGATGGCGCAGTCCATATCCGTACGGTCCCCGCCTATTTTGACTGCTCCGCAGAAGATGGCAAGGCCGTTTTTCGGCGGTTTATTGTAATATTTCAAACGTGAAAGAATGGATGAGATGGCACTCTGAACATTCGTGCGTGTCTGTTTACTCTTAATATTGGCACATTGTCCGAATTCATCCTTTAATTGAGAGGTGACATCATAGATCTGCTTGTCGGGAGGGATGTATATGGTAATTAGTTCTGTTCCGCTGCCCTCTTTCTGCTTCAGCCGTTCGAGGGTCTTTTTAAACTCATAGCGCTTTCGGGCGCTGTCCATCTCCACTTCTTCTGCCATGCTTGGGTTTGCCTCCGGGTGGCAAATTGCTAATATAATTCTCTCTCAGGAGCATTAAAAGGTGAGTATACCACCGGTGATCGTGGTATCACTCCCGGTGTTGATTTCATGAATGGCCACACCTGTTCAGAAGAAAAATGGTAGATACGTATCCAGCAGGGCCATTGGATTAGATAAGGGCCTGCACGTGCGGTGGTGTGATGAGGCATCATTCGCAGCAGTGATACATATAATGGTTGATACTCACAAATAACCTGCATAAATGGCGGCGATTTATGTTTCAGATCTTAATTGAACCGGGAAGCATATGTGCCACTGCCTGTATACCCGCACACTGTCAGCAGGAGGTGCGGTCCTGAACTTTTGCACAGGATAACGCACTATTCGCTTCATGATTCAGGTCTGTTCCGGAAATAATGGTACGCGAGGCAGATGGTCTTTGCATCAATGATGCGGCCGTCCTGGATCATCTCTTCCATTTCACACAGGGAGACTTTCACTACCTCAATCTGTTCATCCTCATCCATTTCGTAGGCATCAGATGGAGAGAGATCGTATGCTTCAAAGAGGTAGATGATCTCATCAGTGTACCCCGGAGCCGGGTAAATTTTCCCCCGGGGGATCAGGGTGTCTGCTGCCATACCGGTCTCCTCGATGAGTTCACGGTATGCGGTCTCCTGCGGTGTCTCACCGGGGTCTATCATGCCTGCGGGGACCTCATAGATCCATTCACCGACAGCAAAACGGTACTGCCGTTCGAGATAACACCAGTCCCCTTCAATGGGCAGCATCGCAACCGCATGTCCCGGGCGGACGATCCGGCGTTCCTTTACCGCACCGGACGGCAGGGTCATGGTGACCGTGTCAAGTGTGATCTTCTTTTTCGGCGTGTTAGCAGGTGCAGTCATTTACGCTCCTCATAGGGAATCGGGTCTGTCTTCCCTGCTTGCCGAAAGGCTGCTAAGCGGTAATGGCAGGAATCGCAGGTGCCGCAGGCAGGTGCACCTGACCGGTAGCATGACCAGGTGTCCTCGTAGGGCACCCCGAGGGCAAATCCCTGCTTCAGAATTTCGGTCTTTGACAAATTCACAAATGGTGCCATCAGTCTGATGTGCGTGTCATCAGCAGTTCCGATATCGATCACCTGCTGAAATGCCTCAATGAATTGCAGGCTGCAATCGGGGTAGCCGGCATAATCCGATGCCTGCACCCCGATAAAGATCGCCTCCGCCCCGCGGGCCTCTGCAAGGGAGGTTGCGATTGCAATGAGATTTGCATTCCGAAACGGCACATAGGTATTGGGGATGCCTGTCCTGCTTTCTGTATGTTCCGGTATTTCGAGTGCATTATCCGTCAGGCTGGAACCCCCAATCCGGCGAAGATAGTCCAGATCTACCGTGAAAAATTCGTCAGCATCCACGGATGCAGCGATCTTTTGGGCGCACGCGAACTCTGCATCCTCCGTCGGTTGTCCGTAGCAAAGGTGCAGGGCGATGATGTGATATCCCATGTCCCGCGCCACATAAGCAAGGGTGGATGAATCCATTCCACCGGAAAGAAGACAGACCGCTTTCATGTCACTTCACCCCGATGGATTTGTGGAGCTGGAGCTGGAAGCGTGCC
>CAZFXY010000115.1:0-5406 GCA_964523185.1 uncultured Methanoculleus sp. | reverse complement strand
CATCAGGACACCAAAAGGAATAGAAATTTGGTGATCAAACCATCTGTTCTACCTGTTTTTCAGCCGTTTAAACTGCCGCAATATCATCTCTCTTCTGACAATGAAGACGCTTGCAAGCACTCCGACAAACACGTTGAAATAATACAGGATCAGCCGCCAGAAAAGGACAAACACGCCAACAATGGAAGACGGAACGAACAGGCCATAGAGTGATGTGGCGCTGATTTCTGCCACCCCTGACCCCCCGGGGGTGAGCGGGACCATCATAACAATGGCAATCATCAGTTGTACGATAAAGGATTCAACAAAGAATGGTTTTGATCCAATGGCCATCAGAATGAGTGATGCAATGAGAAATTCAGATACCCAGTAAATGGTGGTAAACACAAATCCCCATACCAGACCGGCCTTGGCGTTGCTGACAAATTTTGTGAGTGTGCTGTTAAAATTATCCACCTCAGCATCGATGCCGTGCATCAGCTTATCCACTTTTTCTGATTTCCACCGTTTTGTCAGCCACCGGGATATTCTTTTTATAATTCTTTTCAGAAATTCAGGGTGGCGGATGGAATACACAAAGAACGCCATAAAGCAGATGAGGATCACCCAGATGACCATTAACGGCGTGGTAAGGTTTACATCCAGAGTTGAAACCTGGAATACCATCAGGAAAAATGCCAGTATTCCGATCAGTCCGAGTACAATGCCATCAATCACCCGCTCCATGATCACAACAGCCGTTGCATCGCCCACCGGGACACCTGCCCGATACAGCTCATGCACTCTCACTGGTTCTCCCCCTGCCTGTGAGGGAGTAATGGCGGCTACCAGAAGATTTGCAAAGACTGCGTTCAGGGCATGGAGAAAGGGCACATGATACCCAAGGGATTGTGACATCATCTTCATCCTCAGGCCCCATGCCACCAGTGCAAGCATGTGAAGAAACAACGCGAGCAGTAAAAACGGGTAGCTGACATCCGTTAGATAGGTGATGGTTTCACTATCAATGGTAAACCATAGCACACCAATGAGTACAATGGTGCTGAAACCAACCGAGAGAGCCAACCATTTCCACTGTGAACGTTCCATGAATTACGTATCACCATTCTTTAAAAACCGACGAACCATGAGTGTTTTCCTGCGAAACTATAAACCCTTTTTACTTTAAACAGTGAATAATTCGTGATTTTTTTCAATTCTCAGGATACCGATGCGTACGCCGGCATCGAGCCATCCGTATGCATAACTGAGAAGGGCGAGTCCATCTGCGAGATTGCTGTGTGCTATTTCCGCCATTCCCTCACGGGAATACTGGTGCGAAATCCTGCAGAGCTCTCTCCCCGCCGGATAAAGGGGAAGTTCCGGTTCAGCATTTATACAGACCGATAGGAATGCCGTGGAGAGCATTCTTTGATACCTGAATGTCTTTTCTGACAAATGGTCCTGTACATTTCCTGGTATCTCATCTTTGAACCCGGATGGGGGGTTACCCGTTGGAAGACTGGCGATAAGGCCTGCTTTTACGCCCGTATCAAGCCATCCGCTTCCATAGGCAAAGGATGCAAGAGCATTTACGGCGTCGTTATTATTCAGAAAAACAAACCCGTCTGACGCATATGCCTGTGCCATCACACACACATCTCTGGCTGCACTAAATAACCAGGCATCCTGTAGCACAACAATTTCAGCACGTTTGGCCTTTTCAAAAAAAGTGTTGCCATATCCCTCAATCATGGTAACCAGCAAACGTCCGGAGATAATCTTCCTCTATCGGGTGAAGACTCGCCGGGACAATGAGCACATGGAGTGGCATACCAAAATCAGCCTTTGCAAGGGTCTCTGCATCACCTGCAATAACCGTTGGATGCTCACTACCCGCACGTGCAATGCCAACAAACAGCCCGGGTAGTGATGCGTTTTTCTTGTCTGCCATTGCTGTTATCAGACTGAGTGCCTCAGCAATGGTCATGTATTTCTCTGCCTGGATATCCAGGTAGACGAGGGTATGGAGGTCTAATGCAAGGTTTGCTGAAATGGTTTCAAACGGGGTAACGGGAAACCAGTTTTCTGCAGGAAACGGAACCGAACATGATTTCCCGAACCGATAATTCTGCAACCCTGAAAGCCCGCATACGGCACTGAGAATAGAGGAAGAATGGATGATCTCTGTCTTTACTCCCTCCTGTGCTGCCCGTATCCGAAGGTCGGCATGCGTGGTTGACACCATGGGGTCCCCCCCGGTAAGAAATACCACCAATCCTTCTTTTGCGTATGCAAGCACGGTATCCGGATGCTGTTCAACATCCTCCCGCCCCAGCACCGTTACGGTTTTGCCGTACTGATCCTCCAACTCGCAGATTTTTATCCCCATCAGACTGGACGTATACCCTTCCAGAAAGACATGATCCGCTTCTTTAATTTTCCTGAGACCTTTTAGGGATATGTCTTCCCCGTCATACAGACCAAGTCCAACGAATGAGAGCATTTTATACACCTGTCCAGTACTTATAGATGATTTGGTTCAATAATGGTAGCGGTTCGATAGGGATTGGTGCATCCCTTCAGGTCCTGACGCGTTCTATTTTTAGTGTATCATTGAGGGAATTGAATGATATTAATTACTTGTGATGCAAAATCTGTATACATCCGTTGTGTTACAATATTTGTGGGTTCGCGGATGGTGCTGTCGTACCCAGAATACGAGGCATTTCAATAAAACGAGCAGTTCAGGTGTTGTATGATTCGATATATCTATGAGAGATTCTTGATCCGGGGATGCGTAGAGATTCCCCGCCATATCTGCATTATGCTCTCAGAAGATGAACTGCGGCGGGCGCCGGAAAAAATCGTCCGGGTCATTGCCTGGAGTAGGGAGTGTGGGGTAACATCCCTCATTTTTCATATTGATACTGATGCCCCTGACGCGTTGGTCTCTGAAATCATCCGACGTAACGACTCTTTTGATTCGGCTCGTGTGACCCTGTATTCACCAGAAGGTACAACGCTCCTGCATGACGGAACAGCGCTTCCGGACACCATTATTGCCGTGGGCATGAGTGGCAGGGAAGAGATTGTCCGTTCTGTTCGTGAAATTGCAGAACAGGGAATCGCGCCGGATGAGATCGACGAAAAAATGCTTGAATCTCATTTGACATTTCATTATGAACCGGATTTTGTGATTAAAACCGGAGATAATCATCTGATCGATTTTATGATCTGGCAGTCGGTGTACTCTGAGCTTTTTTTCACGGATGTCAACTGGCAGACATTTAGGAAAGTTGATTTTTTCCGGGCAATACGGGATTATCAGTTGCGCAAAAGACGATATGGGAGATAACCGCTCTTTACCCGTTCGTCATACACACGGATGCCCCTGAGCAGATCAATTTTTCTAAACAGAGGCCAGTACGGCGCACAGAAGTAGACTGCAGATTGATACCCGCTCGCAAACCACGGGAGGAAATTTGACGTTCGTTTCTCGTCTCCGGTACGGATGATCAGATCAACAGGGGGGAGATGCAGGTCTCCGCGAATCTTTTCGTCAAAAAGATCTTTGGTGATCATATCAAGTGTCATGTTGTTTGCCTGGAAATCTCTGACAATTTCCCGTGCTGCAAGCACGATTTCATTTCGTCCGCCATATGCCAGGGCAATATTCAGATGAAATTGGGTATAGTTTTTTGTTGCCTCTTCTGCTTCAACGATGGTTGCCAGCAGATTTGTTGGGATCAGACTGCGATCTCCTACCACCTGCAGGCGGATTTTGTTGGAATGAATCCGCGGATCTGTTTTAGCCGATCTGAATTTTTCAATAAAAAGGGAAAATAATTCATTCAGTTCTTTCTCCGATCGGTTGAAATTTTCGGTGGAAAATGAGTATAAGGTGATATTTCGGACGCCAATCTCCTGTGCCCATTCAAGCAGACTTTCTGAGGTCTGCGCACCTTTCCGGTGTCCGTAGGAGGTATTTTGCCCCTGAATTTTTGCATACCTCCGGTTACCATCCTGAATAACAGCAATGTGATTTGGCACGTTTGTGATGCCTTTCATCAGATGCCGTTCGTAACACTGGTTCACCATGTCCCTGATTTTCACAGCGGAATGACCTCCACAATTATTCCCTGACCGGGGTATCGTTCAATGATATACTTTGTTCCGGGAAAGTCTTCCGGATGTTCTGCAAGAATCCACCAGGCAGTCTCAATAGTGCCGTCTTTTTCTTCCCACATCCCCTCATCGATCCCGTGGGGCTGGCCGGCATATTCCCAGACGCCGTACATCAGTGTGCCGTCATCGGTGACCTCTTCAAATTCACGTGCGGTAATTTCTGCGGTGCGAATCAGTCGGTTTCTCAGCTGCACGGAATCTTTAAAACCGGATGAGCACCAGTGCACCTTCGGGTTTTTGAGAATCTCTGCTGCCCAGATTTCCGCCCCTTCGACTGCGTTATGGTAGTTATCTTCAAGTGAGAGATTTCTCTCTCTCATCTGGTCTGCGTTTGTTTCACTCCATTCCAGTTCATTGATGTTGAAATAGTCAACCATGTCAACTGCGGGGATGAGATAATGCAGCCCGGGTAATGAAGGGACTTCAATGGTGACTTCAAACCCGAGCATCTTTGCTGTTTTGATGGATTCGGGGAATGGGGATTCCAGGAAACGGTCCCATATTTCTTCAGGGGGGTGAAACCGGATTTCATCCACACAGTCTTTGAGAAACAGCAGAAGTTCTTTACCCGGAGCCATGCCGGTGTACAAATGAATATTGAACGCCTCGCCATATTCGCGTTTCAGAAGCGTGCAGTAGTGTTTTACCCGTTCAGGTACGAGGAGCGGTTCCCCTCCGGTTACTCCGGCACCCAGTGCCCCCATTGACCAGGCTTCCTCAAGGATGTCGTCATCGGTCAGGATGATTCGGTCATTTGCATAGACGGTGTCTTTCCCTTTTTTTTCCGATGAAATCGGGCAGTACCAGCAGGTTCTGTTGCACTGTCCGGTAACAAACAGCACCATCTTTGCGCCTTCGTGACAGAGCTTGCAGGCAGTACTAAGCACCGGCATTCACCGCATCAGTTATTCTTCGGACTACAAATTCCTGTCCCAGGGCTTCAAGGAACCATCCCAGTCTGGGACCGCGTTCTTTTCCGAGAATTGCAATATAGACGGCGGTGAAAATTTTCTTTGCGTTCACCCCGGTGTCCTCCCCCACCCGATACACGGTATTATGGATGGTCTCCGCCTTCCATTCATCCATGATGAGATAGTGTGCAAGAAGGGCACGCAGTCCGTTGCGGTCATCTTCGGTGAAAGCAAATGCCGCAGGAGGCAGCTCGGTCTGGACCGTGAACTTCACCATTTCGGGTGCATACGTTTCAATCCATATCCGTGCACGTTCTGCACGCGCAAG
>CAZFXY010000114.1:0-5480 GCA_964523185.1 uncultured Methanoculleus sp. | reverse complement strand
ATGACACGGTCACTCCACCTGCATTGCAGAGGAAATCAGGTATGACATGAATGCCGTTCTCATACAGAATTTCATCAGCTTCTGGTGTCGTTGGACCATTTGCAAGTTCGGCGAGTATCGTTGCTTTGATGTTGCCTGCATTGTCTTTTGTGATGACACCTTGAAGGGCAGCTGCGATAATGATGTCAACATCTAACTCAAGAACTTCATCGTTGGCGATGGTCTGAGTATTGGGCATATTGATGACTGAACCGGTTTCTGCCTTGTGCTTCAGAACTTCGGCGATGTTAAGACCGTCCGGATTGTAGACACCGCCCTTTGAGTCACTGACAGCGACAACGGTTGCGCCAAAGAGTTGTTCAGAAAGCCTTGCAGCGAATGAACCCGCGTTTCCAAATCCCTGAATAGCGATTTTTGTTTGTGAAAGATCCATACCCAGTTCTTTTGCTGCCTCACGAATGGTGTACATACCCCCCATTGCAGTTGCATCGCCACGCCCGGCTGAACCGCCTATCTGGATCGGTTTGCCGGTAAGGACACCAAATTGGTTTTTCCCGGACAACCTGGAGTATTCATCCATCATCCAGGCCATGACCTGCGGCGTGGTATACACATCAGGCGCAGGGACATCAACATCAGGACCAATGAATTTCCAGATACAATTGATATAGGAACGACTCAGACGTTCAAGTTCTCCTTGAGAGAGTTCTTTTGTATTACAGATGATACCGCCCTTACCGCCTCCGAGTGGCAGGTCAAGCAGTGCAGATTTCCAGGTCATCCATGCAGCAAGTGCCCTCACGGTATCGATCGTTTCATCGGGGTGAAAACGGATGCCACCTTTCGCAGGACCAAGCACATTATTGTATATGATTCTGAATCCCTGGAACACTTTGGTAGTTCCGTCATCCATTTTTACCGGAACAGATACCTGAACCTGCTGCATGGGATTTTCAAGCATCCGTACAACATTGTCATCCAAATTAAGAACCTTGGCAGACATGTACAGCTGTTTCTGTGTCATTTCAAAAGGATTGTTTTCTTGCATTGTATAACTCCTGAAGGTCTGTAAATAATTTCTGACTTTTAAAAAAATATGCCTTTGTGAGATTTATATATATTGTGTCCTTAAAAAAATCTGTTGTCTCACATCGTTTGCAAACGTGGATAATCCGCAATGAGATCCCTTGCCTGTGCATAAAAGTTCTGTTGACTTTTGTATTTTTGATCTGATAAAGCATCCGAAAAGAGCGGCCATCTGTTTTTTACGTTTTGAATGGGTGATATGCGCCCGGAATTTTTTGACGGGGATGTACAACAAAATTTGACCCCCATGCCCGGCAGACGATTCCTACCAAAATGCTGCATGTTCCATGCGGATTTGACCCCATGAAGGAATGTAGAATAACACCATAGTGTCTACACCGGAATATCTTTATCAATGGATGCTACAAAGAGAGCCTATGAAAGTTGGAATTATTGGAGGTACTGGCGGTATTGGAAAAGGAATGGCGCTACGTCTTTCCCAAAACCATGAGGTGATCATCGGTTCCCGAAAAGAAGAAAAGGCCACGGTGTCATGTGATGAATGCTGTGAATGTCTGAGAGAACTAGACCTTCCCTTTAATCTGAGAGGTGCAACGAACCAGGGGGTTGTTAACGGTTCTGATGTTATTGTTTTCTCCATCCCTGCTGAAACGTTACAGATGACGATCGACTCTTTAACCGGTCTTGAAGGAAAACTTGTTATCAGCCTGATGAATCCAATGGAACGAGTAGATTACTTCAAGTATGCACCTCCCGAAGAAGGATCTGCTGCCCTGCAACTCCAAAAGAAACTGCCTGATTCAACAGTAATCGCCGCATTTAACAATATCCCGGCAAAAAAATGGAATGAGCTTTCAGAAGTACTGGATTATTCCGTTTGTGTCTGCGGTGATGATGAAGAGGGTAAAAAAATTGTTATGGAACTGGTGAATTCCATATCCAAACTGGAAGCCCTTGATGCAGGACCGCTTGCTGTTTCAGCAACGGTTGAAGCGATAACTCCTCTCGTAATTAACATTGCAAAATTCAACAAGATGCGCGATGTGGGCGTCTACTTTAAGTAAAATACCTCTGGGTTACCGACCCAAAGGCTTCCTCTGTTATTTTCCAGGCGTGTGCCTGTGCGCCCACAGGCTCATACCCCATGTGCAGGGGTGTGAAATATCCGAGGTATTTCCATTCGTTTTTTTATCAGAACTGAAATTCGTTCACTTCACAATCATTACCGGACATGTTGCATGATACGTCACTTTCTGGCTAACACTCCCCAGAAATACCCCTTTGAGTGTACCAAAGCCGCGACTGCCGATGACAATCAAATCAGCTTTTTCCTTTTCAGCAATTCCAATAATTTCTGCTGCAGGATCGCCTATTGCGACCTTTAATGTATATGCCAGACCTTCCGTTTCAAAAATATCTATTGTATGTTTTATTTCAGATTTTGCGTCCTCTTCAAGAAGGGAATGTACATCAAAATTTGCCTTTACCATTCTGGATTGTGAAGGCGGATGCTGAATGATATATACCAGAGTCACATGGGATGATAATTCTCTGGCAAGACCTGCCGCTTCATTGGCCGCACGTCGTGCATTTTCAGAGCCGTCAGTTGCAAGGAGAATTTTTGTATACATGATATTTTTGTTCCGGTTTAACCCCTTTCACTATTCCATGGGTGAGGTATCCAGTAGATTACGCATTATTGGTATATCCAGAAATCCGGCAAAACATTATTTCTGCAGCGGTTTGCCTGAAAACCCCATCGCTTACCGCTTTGTGCTGCTCCACAAGTCCGCGATAGATCTTCATTTAACCGGTATAAAGAAATAACGATCTGGCACACATCGATTATGGAACCACGTTGTGTTCTTCTATAAAACGGTGTGAGATGTACGCCTCATGCAATTGTTAAAAATCAATCTGGGACACTTCTTTTTATTGGCAATCTTTGACCTTCAAAATAACCCCGGATATGTTATAAAACGGAAGAGCAGATGTTTTGGAGTGATATCTATGCCTCACAAAAATATCTATGTCTCAGAAAAATATCTATGTCTCACTAAAATATTTATGTCTCACTAAAATATTTATGCCTGCGAAATTATTAACCATCCTGATAACAACTTTTAATGACATAATAGGAAAGGTAAAAGGAGAGCTATTTTGCAGTCCCTGAGACCCGTAATAAAAATTCAAAGAGGTCCGGAGTAAAATACATTGTTAATTCAAAACAAAATATCCACTGAAATCCTAAAAATTTCCAAAATATTCAATATTCAAATGAAAGGGAGAAATTATTCCTGAACGCGCAAATAATAAAAGATGAATGGCTATCAAATATCAGGGGCGATATACTTGCCGGCATTACCGTTGCGTTTGCACTGATTCCTGAAGCAATTGCTTTTTCGATCATTGCAGGAGTAGACCCCATGGTCGGCCTGTATGCCTCATTCTGTATTGCCGTGGTAACATCCATTGCAGGCGGACGACCCGGCATGATTTCTGCTGCGACAGGGTCCATGGCACTTGTCATGGTTGTTCTCGTGCGGGATTTCGGACTTGAATATCTCCTTGCAGCAACCATCCTCACAGGAACGATACAATTTGCCCTCGGTCTATTGAAAGTGGGACGTTTTATTACATTTATCCCGTATTCGGTCGTTTTAGGTTTTGTAAATTCCCTTGCAATTCTGATTTTCCTCGCCCAGATTCCGTTTATCATTGGTGCTTCCCTTCCGGTTTATCTCATGGTTGCAGCAACAATCGGAATTATCTGGTTTTTGCCTCGTTTTACCCGGGCAATCCCGGCACCTCTCGTTGCAATTATTATAATGACGGCAATTACCATTGGGATGGGATTGAATGTCCTGGCGGTAGGAGATTTAGGCACAATCACAAAAGCACTCCCTCTGTTTCATCTTCCGATGGTGCCGTTAAGCATTGAAACGCTGCTTATCATTCTTCCATATTCTATAACACTTGTCATCGTCGGTCTTCTTGAATCACTCCTTACCGCATCCATTATTGATGAAATGACGGATACAAAAAGTGACAAAAACCGGGAAGTGAAGGGGCAGGGCATTGCAAACTTCATCACCGGTTTTTTCGGAGGCATGGCCGGTTGTGCAATGATTGGTCAGTCGGTCATTAATGTGACGTCCGGAGGCAGAGGAAGACTATCTTCAATGACAGCAGGGCTTTTCCTGATGTTTCTTATCATTATTCTTGGCGATCTTGTGGCACAGATCCCCATGGCAGCACTTGTCGGTGTGATGATCATGGTTGCCATCGGGACGTTTGAATGGCAATCAGTCAAAGATATTGCCAAAATACCAAAGAGTGATGCATTTGTTATGCTCACGACCATTGCCATTGTTGTCTACACCAATGACCTTGCAAAGGGTGTTTTAGTTGGCGTTGTCCTTGCAGCCCTTGCAATGGCGTGGAAAATGTCAGTCATTTCCGTTTCAGGCAAGGAAAGAGCAGACGGAGTTAAAATTTATACGGTGAAAGGACAACTGTTCTTCGGGACAATGGCAGCCTTCGTTGACCTTTTTGATTTTTCAGGTGATCCCGATAAAATTGAGATAGACTTCCAAAACTCCCATATCTGGGACCAGTCTGCTATTGAGGCAATCGCGAGAGTAATCGACAAATATCAACAGGAAAAGAAATCAGTATATATCACCGGGCTTGATATTGAAAGCCAGAATACCCTTGATAAGGGATTTTCCTAAAACTCCTCTGCCGCGTACTTCGAAAACAGTCTCTCTCTCTCACATATACACACGGCATGACGGCCTTTCTCGATCAAAATGCATACAGGCAGGCAGACATACCACATACGACCCGAAAAAATGAAAAAAACGGTAAATGGACTATTCACCCAGAGCAGTAGCAATGCACTCCTCGGTAGAACCAAGAACCGCTGCGGCGCCGCACATATTTGGCACATATGCAAATGCCTTGCCGGAATTGACCATGATTGTGCCAAAGTGATCCATTCCGGGTGAGACAACGATACAGGTGTCCTCCCACACCCGTGCACCGGACGCTTCAATTGCTCCCACGAGATGGGGGTGTGCCTGTGCCACACCTCTTGCAGCAAAGATATAGAGGGGTTTCGTTACCTTTTTTCCTTTCAGGAGGCCTGCAATCTCCTCCAGTTCATCCTCTGAGCAGTGAGGACATCCGATTGCCACCGCATCAACCGTCCGTTCCTCAAAAATCGCCTCAATCTCCTTCCCGGTGATGGTAATCGTTTCAAGGACGGATAGATCTATCCCGCGTTCCTGCAGCACCCGGGAATCAGGGGTAATACCCTCAACATGATACAGTGCCACCGCGCCACTGGCAGCCATTGCAGCACCTAATGCCTTCAGCTGATCACGGTTTGGCCGCAATCCATAGAAAAACGGCACACGGTTGCCCGCCAT
>CAZFXY010000113.1:0-5540 GCA_964523185.1 uncultured Methanoculleus sp. | reverse complement strand
CACACCGTGCATACCGCACGCGGTTACCACACCGTGCATACCACACCGTGCATACCACACCACGGCTACCACACATTCACCGCGGTGAAACCACATGCACCTGCCGTCTATTCCTGAAACCGGTAGCACGCTTCCGGAACCGATAGCTCGAAACGGGCCCCGATTCCTTCCGTGCCCGTCTCACGGATGGTTATACCGGTGATGGAAAGGATTTCCTGCACCAGGAAAAGCCCAAGGCCGGTATTTTTGCCGGTCTTCTTCCAGAAAATCTTTTCTTTCATATTCTCAGGGACACCACACCCGTTGTCTTCAAGGATCAGCATTCCTTTCGCACCTTCTTCACGGAACGAAACTCGCATTTGGGTTACGGTTTCCCCGTGGCGCACGGCATTATCAAACAGATTGAATACCGCCCTTTTCAGCAGGGGATCAGCAAATATCTCAAGACTGCCTGTGGTAATCTCTGTTGTTATCTGGCGGAATCCGGTACCTTTTGCCACCTCCGTCACCAGTGCTGCAATATTCATCCATTCTGCAGTCTTTGAACCCAGCAGTTCATACTCCTGGGTAAAGGTAATCTGACCTTCCATCGTTGCAATCACGTCATCCATAACTTTCAGCGGAGTCTCTGCTTCCTGATCATCATCCATTTCTTCCTTGAGCAGAGCAGATATCATCGTGAGAGCGTGAATCTGGTTGAGAATGTCATGCCGGGTAATGCTTGAGAGCAAACCCAGTTTTGTGTTCGCATTCCTGAGTGCCCTCTGTGCGTCCTGTGTCCGTTTTAATTCGGAATCCAGCTCGTCTGAGATCTGTTTAAGCCTCACTATTTCAGACTTCAGGCGTCCGACAAGAATATTCACACTCCGTCGGAGGGTTTCGGTTTCCGATGACTGCGCCTCCTGTATCGGGTGATCCAAATGACCGTCCGCGATATAGTCAATGTCCGATATAATTGTCTTTATCGGGCGTGTCAGAAAACGGGATATATAATATGCAGCAAACGTTCCAACCCCCACACCCAGAAGACAAAGGATGAACACACATAGAAGCAGAAAATCCATTGATTCGCGAAGAGGCAGTGTCGAAAAGACGATCTCCCCAACAAAGTCCATCTGGGACGATGCAGGATAGCCTTCGTTATCCAGGTCAATATAGAGATAGCGGGTGACGGTTTCATTCGGCCGGTCAATGACATCAAACCCGGTACGGTCAGCGTACACCTGTTTGACATGCATGAGTGTCTCTCCTTGTGCAAATCCACCATGACCCCCTATCCGGCGATAGGTGATATCAAAGAGGGAAACCTCAGAAAGGGATGGATCATCCTTTATCAGCATATCAGAGATGGCAGTGTAGGGAAAGGTCCTGCGCCCTTCCTGAAAGGAATCCGATGTGAAACTCAGTTCCAACAGATACCGGTGGTCAGGGGTAGGCATGTACACGAATTTTTTCCCATACGAAGGATCAGAGAGACTGGCACATACCCGGTCAGCGACAAAGTCATTCCCTTCACGGATTGCAGTGATTGCAGCATAGAAATCGGGAAGTGTCCTGAAATTAAAACCCCGGTCCGGCGCAAATGTGGTATATTCAATGATACCAGTTTCATTAATCATATAGAGATCAATGATCCAGTCAGAATTACCCGTTATCTCGGTTTTCAGGTGTTCAAGATCCATTGCGGAAGGATTCCCGTTAGATCGGTTATAGGCTTCAAGAAAGGGAATGAATGCATCCTTTAGCTGCTGATCATACGCCTTCTCGTACAGGATAAGCCCTTTGTCAGCGAGAATAGCAGAGTGGGTCACCGACGTTGCGGTCTGATCCATATTCTCGTCAAACTGTGCAATAATGCCATTTTCTATTGAGGTGAAGAGGATTACCGAGACTGAGACGGTTAAAATGATAAATACCAGAAAGATGACCAGACCTACATTCGTCTCAAGAGAGCGATGCTGCCAATCATCTTTTTTCACATCACAATTTTGGGAATCCAATGACTTTAATATATCTTTTCATTGAGACCCGCACCGAACACAAGAGTCAGTTCGAAATCTACAGATGGACGTGCATATCATCATCAGTGTCCGACAGGAGGTTTCCTTCTTTTACCGCCTTTGGTATACTAATCCGAAGCTTCTTCGATAAGCAGGTCAAAAAATCAGGATATGAAAAGTCCCTTCCATGTGATGCTGATACCGACCCTTGGTTGTCCTGCCCACTGTCATTACTGCTGGAGTTCAGAAGAGAACGCGCCGGTGATGAGCATGGAGACCATCCGGGAAGTATCCGCCTGGCTCAAGGATTTTGACGACCGCCAGGTGACCATTACATTTCATGGCGGCGAACCCCTGCTTGCAGGGCCTGACTTTTATCGTGAGGCACTCCCCCTGCTCTCTGATGAACTTGCACACCTGAAACCGGCGTTTGCCATTCAGACAAATCTCTGGCGGATGACCCCTGAACTTGCACAGATTTTTGCCGCATATCAGGTGCCCATCGGCTCATCCATCGACGGGCCAAAAGAAATAAATGACGTCCAGCGGGGAAAGGGATACTTTGACAAGACCATGCGCGGCTACAGGATTGCACGGGAAAACGGCCTTTTTGTCCGATTCATCTGTACCTTCACCGCACAGTCCGTTATGTATCGTGAAGAAATCTTTCATTTCTTTATGGAAAACGGGTTTGTGCTCAAACTGCACCCTGCACTTCCGTCACTCCGGGGCGATGACCCTGAGAAATGGGCACTGGCACCCGAAAAGTATGGGGAATTGCTCGTTTATCTCCTCGACAAATACCTGGAAAACCTGAATTCCGCAGAGATCATGAATATTAACGACTTATTAAAGTCTGTTTTCACACGAACCGGGAATGTCTGCACCTTCAACGACTGCATGGGAAACACCTTTGCTGTCGGCCCCGACGGTAGCATCTACCCCTGCTACCGGTTTGTAGGCATGCCGGAGTGGGTAATGGGCACGGTCTATGATCGCCCGACAAAAGCAGCACTGGCCGAATCCCGCCCATGGAAACTGATGCACGCATTCAAGGACTTCGTGGATGTGCACTGCAAAGAGTGTCCGCATATCAGATACTGCCGCGGAGGGTGCCCGTACAATGCCATCACCCCCACCGAGGGCAGGGTGGAGGCAGTGGATCCCCACTGCCCGGCATACAAGCAGATCTTTGACGAACTCAATGACAGGGTCAATAAGGAACTCTACGGATCCACGCCAGTGGATATGGGGATGGGGGGCGCCCGGCACAGGCAGCAGAAGGGAAAGGCAACCGTCATGGATTTAATGCAGAAAATGGTCTCAGAATAATCATCATCCTTTTTTCGCGGGCGCTAAAAAAATGAGAATTCATGCTCCAAAAAAGAATTGCGCCCCTTGTAGGAGGACACTACGGTTCGTTTCTCTCAGATGGCTCCGTAGATCTGTTGTATTCATCCCTTCATGCAAGCCGGGGATTACAGAATCTCTGCACTATCTTCCATCTCTTCTGCCAGGCGCAGGGTAAAGCGGATGGAGAGCCCTTTTTCAGGACACCCCGGAATCCGGTCACCGGGAGTTATTTTTCCCCCGTATCTCCGAATCAAAAGACGGGCGATATGCAGACCGAGGCCCCGTCCCCCCCGCTCAGAGGTCGATTCCTGAAAGAGTGAAAAGAGTTGCACCTTCTTGTCATCTGAGAGACCGGGCCCGTCATCTTCAACAAAAATCGTCACTTCATGATCCGTCTCCTCGCTGGTGATCCAGATGCACACCTCCGGACCACCGTATTTAATGCTGTTTCTGATCAGGTTGGTGAAAATTACCGAAAGAAGACTATCCGCCCATACCGTGCAGCCGGTCCGCATAAAGGAGATATTGGCATCCGGATACTGCATTATTTCTGCACTGATAAGGGCATCCAGATCAATGGAGATCTTCTCAGTCGTTTCATCAGTAATTCTCCGGATGGTCGTCACATTATTGAGAATATCCGTGATATGATCCGTATGCCACTGGATTTTTGAAATGTACTTATCGGCATTCTCACCGCCAGAGTCCACCAAACGTCGGGAATACCCAAGAACGGCAGCATTTGCATTCTTAATGTCATGAAGCATGATATCCAGATAGAGACTTGCGTCACTATACGCATCCTCCAGACGATCCTGCAGAATACCACGTAAAATCGTGCTGCCGATTTCATTCCCGATCATCTCTAAGGTCTTTTTTTCAAAGGGTGAGAAGGACTGACATGACCGTCTGCCGATGTAGAGTGCACCGACAACAACATCGTCAGATATCAACGGAATACCGGCATATGAAAGCGCGTCAATCTCCTCTAACACCTTTGAATCAATTGGTCCCGGGGGACGATTCGGAAGATTCTCCACGTAATGATGCTGCATCGCCAGAAAAACCAGATTAAACGGATAGTCCAACACATTTTGGCGCAGCCCGGACTCAATAAACTCTTCGGGTACACCACACGATGCGATGATCGTTGCCCACTTCGCATTGGTCTCCCGGAGATAGATCCAGCCAAGGTCAAATTTCATCTCATCGATAACAGTAGAGAGAATCTCTTCCAGCATTCCGTCAAGGGTATCGACGGAATTTGCCACTTTCATGACCTCATTCACCAATAAAAGCTGACTGTTACGTTCCAGAAGCTCTGATTCGGCATGTTTTTTTCGGGTGATATCGCGGATAATAACCAGGAGATTTCGGGACATATCCCGTGATGGAACAAGCATAATCTCCACATCAACACTCCCAGTCTTGCT
Organism: uncultured Methanoculleus sp.; assembly: GCA_964523185.1. Classification (GTDB taxonomy): domain Archaea; phylum Halobacteriota; class Methanomicrobia; order Methanomicrobiales; family Methanomicrobiaceae; genus Methanogenium. The sequence continues at coordinate 754 of CAZFXY010000113.1, read as the reverse complement.
GATGCGAAGCTGATCCTCAACCATCCGTGGTTCAGGTAATGATGCACCTTCATACGATAACAGAGGTTCTATCAGCTTTGAGAAATCGTTCTGTACCAAACGGATGTTGGGAAGGCTGTCCTTCGGAAACGCTTTCTTACCCAGCAGTTTACATGCCGCCGTATTACTGAACCTGCATCCACGGGCAAAAAGAACGAGCACTGCATAAGGGTAGTTCTCAAATATTTCATACGGGGCACGCGCATCGTCACGTTCAAGATGAACGGCCCCATAATCATCCGAAGTTTCCAATGAAAAACAGACAGGAAATTCAGGATAAATGGTAGCGGCCACCAGAGAAGAGCCTGATATTTCTGCAACTGAGACCAGAGACGGAAGAACAGCCCCCTGAGAATCACGCACAAATGCACGGGTGAATGTCCCGGGCCGGAATACATCATAAAAACCCCCTGATCCTTCAGATTCATCTCCCCCGGTATCACAGGGATGGAGAATGCTACGGACATCAGGAGATTGTGAATAAAAATCTTCGGGATACTGATAGATGCGGTGGAAGGCCGTATTTACAAAGGTAATGTGCCCTGTTTCCTCAAAAAAAAGAACAGGAATTGTAGAATGACGGACATACTCATAGTAATCATGAATACCCATATCAGTAGGTTCTGATTGGAGTGATGGAGTGACCTCATTCCTTGATAAATTATTCGGCATGGATGGCAACACCCGGGCACAATACAATAGATTAAATATTGCC
>CAZFXY010000112.1:0-5550 GCA_964523185.1 uncultured Methanoculleus sp. | reverse complement strand
TCAGCCAATTAGTCAGCCAATTAGTCAGCCAATTAGTCAGCCAATTAGTCAGCCAGTCAGCCACTTTGAACACTTCTGGGCCTCCGTGGAAGGTGAAACCAGTCAATCAATTAGTCAATCAATTAGTCAGCCAATTAGTCAGCCATTCAGCCAAGTCAGCATCGTTTTGTCATCGTCTTTGCCAGACATGCACCAGACATGCAGGGTAACGTATCCCAGCATTTGCAGACCAATGGCTTTCTTTCTGCATATATTATCCATCGGCGTCTCTGCCGGATGTCCATGCATATACCCCTACCTGCAGGTCTATTTATGCAGCGTGCATATATATCAGGCACGAATTTATGGATCATATCACCATACGCGGAGCACGGGAACACAACCTGCAGAACGTAACCCTGGATCTCCCACGGGACCAGTTTATCGTTATTACTGGTGTGTCCGGTTCCGGAAAATCAACCCTTGCCTTCGACACCATTTATGCAGAGGGGCAGCGGCGGTATGTGGAGTCACTCTCCGCCTATGCCCGCCAGTTTCTTGGCCTGATGAATAAACCGGATGTGGATTCTATCGAAGGCCTATCCCCTGCAATATCTATTGAACAAAAGACCACCTCAAAAAATCCACGCAGTACGGTCGGGACCGTCACCGAAATCTATGACTATCTCCGCCTGCTCTTTGCACGCATCGGGACACCCTATTGCCCGGAACATCACATCAGGATCGAATCGCAGTCGCCGGACCGGATAGCAGATGCAATAAAATCTGATTTTTCCGGTGAAGTAACGATACTCTCCCCCCTTATCCGGCAGAAAAAGGGCACCTACCAGCAGCTTTTGACTGACCTGAATGAAGAGGGATATGTCCGTGCCAGAGTGGACGGCACCATCATCCGGACCGATGAAGAAATTCAGCTCGAACGGTATGTAAAGCATGACATCGAGGTTGTGCTTGATCGGTGCACGAATGATGACCGTTCCCGGTTGGTCGAAGCTGTAGAGAATGCGGTGCACAAATCTGATGGCCTGGTCATTGTCATCGGAACGGAGGGGGAAAATGAACGCATCTACTCCTCCCGCATGGCATGTCCGGTCTGTGGTATATCATTTGAAGAGCTTCAGCCACGGATGTTCTCTTTTAACAGCCCATTCGGTGCCTGCGAAGAATGCAAAGGGCTCGGGTTCCGGATGGAGCTGGATCCCGAACTCATCATCCCGGAGCGCGAAAAATCCATCGCCGACGGTGCGGTGGCACTCTACCGGAATTTCCTCGATGGATACCGCATCCAGTACCTCGCAGCAGTGGCCAAACACTATGGATACACCATCTTTACACCGATGGCCGATCTGACCGATGAGCAGTACCAGGCCCTGATGTATGGGTCTGATGAGAAGATCGAGTTCCGGATGAACAGAAAAGAAGACGGGGGGCACTGGGCGCGTAATGGCACATGGGAGGGCCTTTTACCTCAGGCAGAACGCCTCTACGGACAGACGAAGTCTGAATACCGCCGCAAGGAACTGGAAAAATTCATGCGGATATCCGGCTGCCCCTCCTGTCAAGGACAACGCCTGAAAGAAAAGGTGCTTGCCGTCCGTATTGACAACAAATCCATCATTGATGTGACCGACCTTTCCATCAGCAGTTGCAGTGCATTTTTCCGGGATCTGATGCTGACCCCCAAAGAAGAGGAGATCGCACATCAGGTATTGAAAGAAATTCGTTCGCGTCTTGGATTCCTCGAAGAGGTTGGCCTTGGCTACATTACGCTCTCGCGTGCGGCAGGCACCCTCTCTGGCGGAGAAGCACAGCGCATCCGTCTTGCAACCCAGATCGGGTCGAATCTGATGGGCGTATTATATGTCCTTGACGAGCCATCCATCGGCCTGCACCAGCGGGACAATCACCGTCTGATCGAGACCCTGCAGCACCTGCGTGATCTGGGCAACACCCTCATTGTGGTTGAGCATGATGAGGATACCATCCGGCAGGCGGATCATGTCGTAGATATGGGGCCGGGGGCAGGCATCCATGGTGGCACCGTCGTTGCAGCCGGCACCCCCGCTGAAATCGAGCAGAACCCCGCGTCTCTCACCGGTAGATATCTCTCTGGTGCGGAATGCATTCCTGTGCCGGAAGAACGCCGGAGATCAGATGCATTTATTCATCTGCTGGGATGCACAGAGAACAACCTGAAGATGGTGGATGCCCACATTCCCCAGGGGGTATTTACGGTCGTCACCGGCATGTCAGGGAGTGGAAAATCTACGCTCATATATGATACGCTCTACCGGGCACTGATGAAGACTCTCCACAAATCGAGTGTGGTGCCCGGTAAATACCAGTCCATCACGTTTGACGATGAACCCGACAAAGTGATTGTCATCGATCAAAGTCCCATTGGACGGACACCACGGTCAAATCCGGCCACGTATACGAAGGTGTTTGATGAAATCCGCAAGGTATTTGCCGGCACCAAGGAGGCAAAGATGCGGGGCTACAAACCCGGCAGATTCTCTTTCAATGTGAAAGGCGGGCGATGTGAGGCATGCAGCGGCGACGGTCTCATCAAGATTGAGATGAATTTCCTTCCGGATGTATACGTAGAGTGTGAAGAGTGCAAAGGGAAGCGCTACAATGCCGAAACGCTTGAGGTCAGGTTCAGAGACAAGTCGATCGCAGATGTCCTCGGAATGACGGTCGATGAAGCCGTCGAGCTGTTCGAAAATCACCCCCCTATTATGACAAAGCTCAGCACCCTCCAGCAAGTCGGGCTGGGGTATATCAAACTGGGTCAGAGTTCGACCACCCTTTCGGGAGGAGAGGCGCAGCGCATAAAACTGACCCGTGAACTTTCCAAGAGAGGGACGGGAAAGACCATCTATCTCCTGGACGAACCCACTACCGGTCTGCATTTCCATGATGTAAAGAAGCTGATCACCGTGTTGAATGAACTGGTTGAAAAAGGAAACACCGTCATTGTCATCGAGCATAATCTGGATGTGATAAAATCTGCTGATTATCTGATTGACCTCGGACCCGGAGGCGGTGAATATGGCGGTGAGATTCTCATCGCCGGCACCCCGGAAGACGTGGCGGCTGAAGAAAGAAGTTATACCGGAGTGTATCTTCGACCCCTGCTGCAGACATGATTGACCACCTCTCCCTCCCGTCGGATCCCGGCTGCTACCAGTTTTTGGATGACACCGGTACGGTTATCTATGTGGGCAAGGCCAAGAATCTCAAGAAACGGGTGGGGAGTTATTTTTCCCGCAGTGTAAAGGATCCCAAAACTGCGGTGATGATCGCCGCTGCGGTGAGCCTCGATTTCATCGTCACCAATAATGAAGTAGAGGCGTTAATTCTTGAAAATTCTCTCATCAAGCGCCTTCAGCCCAAATTCAACATCGACCTGAAAGACTCCAAACGGTATGCCTACATTCACCTCACCGATGAACCCTATCCCCGCATTCACTATCTGCGTGAGACAACACAGGGAGGAGATTATTTTGGCCCGTTTGTATCGGCAAAGGCCCGGGAACAGGTGCTGCACGTGCTTAAAAAGACCTTCCGGATCAGATCCTGCAGAAAGCTTCCCAAACGGCCCTGTCTGCGATATCATATCGGAACCTGTTCCGGACCATGTGTAGGAGCAATCTCTGAAGAAGCGTATGCGCACCAGATATCCCGTGCCCGCGAGGTCTTAAAAGGGCATTCGGCTGCACTCATCGAGGAGCTAAAAAAGGAGATGGAAACTGCAGCTCAGACACAGAACTTTGAAAAAGCGCTTGAACTACGCGACCAGATCGAGTCCGTTCAGAAGCTCTCAGAGAGGCAGGCAGTAGAACGGCTCAAAAAGACCGATGAGGATATCATCAATTATCAGATTCGTAACGATGTGGTGTATCTTATTCTCTTTTCTGTTTACAAAGGAGTGCTGGGGGAGAAACAGGAGTTCAGCTTTCCGTATCAGGCAAACGCGATAGAGGAGTTCATGGTGCAGTATTACGGCGAGAACGAACCTCCTTCGGAGTTAATCCTTCCCGAGGCGTTGGACGGTGCAATCGGTGAGTACCTGTCGCTCCGGAAAGGAAAGCACGTCAAAATAACGGTTCCGCAGCGGGGAGACAAGAAAGATCTGCTGGAGATTGTGTCCCGGAATATCGAGACCACCTTTTTCGGCGGAGAGGAAAAGGTAAACGCCCTCCAAAAACGTATTCGGCTGCCGGAACCGCCAGAGATCATCGAATGTTTTGATATCTCCCATCATGGGGGAAGTGCGATGGTCGGATCCATGGTGCAGTTCCGGTACGGCGTGCCTGATAAGAGCAATTACCGCCGGTTCCGGATACGAACTGTTGAAGGGATTGATGATGTCGCCGCGATCAAAGAAATCGTGCACCGGAGGTACTCCCGCGTCCAGAACGAAAACGGGGTGTTTCCCGATCTGATCATTATTGACGGCGGGAAAGGGCAGCTTCATGCAGCAGCGGATGTCCTGAAACGTCTGAATATCAGTATCCCGCTTATTTCGATCGCCGAGCGCGAGGAGGAGATTTATGTGCCGCATTTCCCGCATCCGCTCCCAATAAAAAAGAATGAAAAAGTCTCCCTGTTTATCCAGGAGATCCGTGACGAGGCGCACCGGTTTGCAGTAACGTATAACCGTACGCTCATGAAAAAGAAGATCAGGCATGACCAGGTTTAATCTGAAATCTGACTTTTCTCCGCAGGGGTCACAACCTGATGCGATTGCATCTCTGGTAGAGGGCATCCGTCATAACAACCGGTTTCAGACATTATTAGGCGTAACCGGTTCGGGAAAAACGTTTACGATAGCAAATGTAATTGCTGAAGTACAGAAGCCGACACTCGTTCTTGCTCACAATAAAACCCTTGCTGCACAGTTATATAACGAATTTAAGGATTTTTTCCCGGATAACCGAATCGAATATTTCGTCTCCTATTATGATTATTACCAGCCGGAGTCCTATATTGCCAAGAGGGATCTGTATATCGAAAAAGATGCAGCCATCAATCCTAAGATTGAGCAGATGCGTCTTGCAGCAACGGCGTCGCTTCTCTCCCGTGATGATGTCATTGTGATTGCATCAGTTTCCGCCATCTATGGTCTGGGAAACCCGGAAAATTTTGAAGGGCTGGGATTTGAGGTGGCAGAGGGTGACCGGGTGAAACGCAATGACATTCTTTCCCGCCTGATTGAAATACAGTTTGAACGGAATGACATCGAACTCCAGCCGGGACGGTTCCGGGTAAAGGGGGACACCATTGATCTGATCCCCGGGTATGGTCCGGACATCATCAGGATTGAGTTTTTTGGGGATGTGATCGAGAGAATCACCGAGATTGATAAAATAACCCATACGCAAAAAGAGGTGCTCCCGTATTTTTTCATCTATCCGGCCCGTCATTATGTGATTCCGGAGGAGGAGAAAGCCGGGGCTATTATTGAGATACAAAAAGAGCTGGAAGAGACTCTGCCCACACTGGGTCTCATTGAGGCACACCGGCTCCGCCAGCGGACACTGT
>CAZFXY010000111.1:0-5617 GCA_964523185.1 uncultured Methanoculleus sp. | reverse complement strand
CAAAATATTTATTTTCTATTTCTTCCGCTTAGATAAATCCATATTTAAAAATATGGCTAAATCTTCGATATTTAAAAAAGATATATAATTTATATCATACGACCTTACCTGTTTAGATATGAAAAAGACGATCGGAAAAATTGTCGGGGTTCTGGTATTTTTTATCATCCTTCTCTGGCCTATGGATCCCGCCTTTTTCCCGGTACAGGCGACCGCAGCGTCTACTGCCCTGATGGTGATCTGGTGGATTACTGAGGCAATCCCTATTCAGGCGACTGCTCTTTTGCCAATTGTACTTTTCCCCGCACTTGGAGTCCTGAAAGCCTCTGAGGCGGCGGCCCCGTATGCTGACAAAGTTATCTTTCTTTTTTTAGGTGGTTTTATCATTGCGATGTCCATGCAGCGCTGGGGTCTGCATGAACGAATAGCACTGGCGATTCTCAGTAAGGCTGGTTCGAGTTCACGCATGCTTATTTTCGGGTTCATGGTCGCAACAGCATTTCTTTCGATGTGGATATCCAATACGGCAACGGCGATGATGATGGTGCCCATCGCCATTGCCATCATTGGCACCATTCTGCCGAGAAATGAACGGGAACCCGAGATGATAGACAAACCGCAGCATGCCTTTGCAGAATGTATTGTTATCTCGATTGCCTATGCGGCCAGTATTGGCGGACTGGCAACGATCATCGGCACCCCGCCAAATGGTATCTTTCTCGCACAGATGGAAACCATCTTTCCCATGGCGCCTACTATCGATTTCTTTACCTGGATGAAGTTCGGATTGCCGTTGGCTATTGTCTTCCTTCCAATCGCCTGGCTCTGGCTGATCTATGGGCCCTATCGGCATATGCCAAAGAAGATCTCCCACGGGCATGACATTATTCAACAGAGAATCACGGAACTTGGTCCGATGGGCAAAGGTGAACGATGGACCCTTCTTGTCTTTCTGATGACTGCTGTTGCCTGGATTATGCGTGCTGAAAAGGACATTGGCGGATTCATCATCCCGGGTATCAATACCTTTCTGCCATGGGTGGATGATTCCACCATTGCCATCGCAGGGGCAATCCTGCTCTTCCTTCTCCCGGTTGACTGGAAACAGGGCATTTATACGATGAACTGGGAGTGGGCAAAGAAGATTCCATGGGGAATTTTGATCCTCTTCGGCGGTGGTATTGCGCTTTCAAAGGCGTTTATCGCATCTGGCCTTGCTCAGGAGATCATTAAGACCTTCACCGTTTTCTATGGTCTCCCGATTGTGGTGGCAGTGGTTGCGGTGGGTATTATTGTCTCCCTTTTGACCGAGGTGACGTCAAATACGGCGATGGCATCGGTGATGATTCCGATCATGGCGGTCACCTCCCTGTCAATGGGTATCCATCCGTGGTACCTGATGCTTGCTGCAACCTTTGCTGCTTCGATGGCATTCATGTTGCCGGTTGCAACACCTCCGAATGCGGTGGCTTATGGTTCCGGATATGTAACCATGAATAATATGATGCGTACCGGGTGGGTGCTGAATCTCATTGGCATTGGTATTCTGACATTGATGATGTTTACTATCATCAGCTGGGCGCTTGGGATGAATCCTGAAATTCCGGTCTGGGCACTGGAGCCGGTTCTTGGACCCTGAATCTCCAGTTTTTTCTTTTTCCAAAAAAATCACCTGCGGGTATTTTTTTCAATGGCATGATCCTAAATCCGGTTCATATGCCCGAGGTAGTAGGTTATTACCTTGCGAGACAAGGTGTTCACTATGTCACGGGAACAGTTCATAGAATCCGATCTTGATGAAGGACTGGGTGTTGAGGGGAAGCGCTCCCGCGATGCAAAGGCTGATGGTGATAAAAATGCTGACAGTCCTCTTGCACCAAAACACCGTCCTGCTCCTGATGAACGGGATCAGGAGAGAAAGGGAAAAAAAAGGAAACCCTTTGATCGCCTCACGATAAAAGAAGAGGACGATGCCAATATTTTCCGGTAAACGACGCTGCAATCACTGCGGTTGGATGACAATGTCATCCGGGTGATCAACAACAATCTCTTTTTTACCACGATATGTCTGAACGATTCCGATCACGTCGGCAGTTCCTCCGATCACCGTGCGGGGTTCTTCCAGAGCACCATCCGGTACAAAGACAGAGATGTTTTCCACCGTGAGCATGAGGTGACCGCCGGTACGGGTGTTGGCTGCTGCTGTTACGGTGCCGGAGAGGATGGCAAGGGTGCCATCCTCCAGTGTCTCTGAAAAAGGTGTTGCAAAGGATTCTTTTTCTGTAGATTCAATCAGAAATGACATCACGACCAGTATGATGAGAACCCCGGTAAGGATGAGGATGGCAATCCGTTCCTGAGGATGGAACATATAGGTGAATGTTGCCTTGATGCATGGTAAATGTGACGGCTTTTTCAGCGGGCCCTGATGTGGCATATTGGCCAAATGCCTGCGCCCTTTGATCCGCATTAGGCGGATTTTTTTTGCTGTCTTTTCATCCTAAATCCATATCTTACCGCCTGCGCCGTTGAATGATATAACCAACGAAGAGCAACATGATTACGCCTGCGGCAATCTCCTGCCTGAGACGAGTGTCATCACCCGACGCTGATGGATCATCCGGCAATGGCCCGGCATCTTTCCAGTCTGCGTCGAATACCATGCTGAAGTAGGCGCCTGCATCCGGGTTTTCAATGATGACTCCTGCCTCCCGGTTGAATGAGGGGGAGTTCTCGTTCCAGTTTACTGATGATATGAGCACGATGTCGCCGTCCACGATGACTCCTTTATTGTGTACTTTATCGGGGTGTCCATTACCGATCCGTGCAAGTCGCGCCTCCATCGGCAGTCCCTCTGCTGCAGCAACCGCATTGATGCGTGCGGCCATCTCGTCGTTGTCGTTTTCCCCATTGATGTTGAACCAATAACTGTCGAGGATGATACGGACATGCACCCCTCTTCGGGCGGTGTCCATTGCTGTTTCCAGGTACGGGTTGAAAGCACTGCCTGTCCAGTTGCTGATGTAGGCCTGCTGGATGTCAACGGTCTTCTCTGCCCCGTCGATGAGTGCCGGGATGAGATGTGCAGTGTCCGGGGCAAGAACCGGGGTCACAATAGCCCCATCAAATGACTGTGCCCCGAATACTGCCTTGTATCTCTCTTTTTTCTTTTCCTCTGGCAGGGTGCCGCTACCGATATACGCGACAATGTCATTGCCTGCCAGGTCTGTTGTAAAGACGTCAGCAAAGTAGCCTGCCACCTGTGGGTCGGTGATCAGGATCCCCCATCCCCGGTTGCCTGCTGTGCCTCTCTCCGGGAATCCGCTCTCCTTGAAGTTCTCCGATGTCACGAAGACTGACTTTTGGTCGGCGATAAGGTATTTGGCATGATCATACCGGTAGCGGGCGTGGGCAGCGTCGGTCGTCTCCATCGTGTATACTTCAGCCCCCTTGCCGCGGAGGTATCCCGCCACCTCTTTCTCTTCAGCGCTGATGCCTCCGACCGGTCCTCCCTCTAAGAGGATGGTTACGCTGACGCCGTCATCCAGTGCGGTGGCGATGTCAGCGGCAATGCCCGGTGCGGTGAATTCATAGACATTGATGAGCAGTTCAGTGTCAGCAAGGGCAATAGCGCTGCTAAGTACCTCCTGTGATGCATCAGGTGATGCAAACACCGTCCCGGATACCCCGGCAAACGTGGCCGGAGCAAAACGGGACTGCCCGATCATCAGCGGGCGGGGATCCCATACGCCGTCCTCAAAGAAATGCACCTGTCCTTCCCGGCAGACGACATCTCCCGGCCAGGTGACCCGGCAGACTTCCCGCCCGTTCTCACGGAGGATTACCTCGTCACCTTTATTCCCCAGTTTGAGGGTTCCGGTGCGGATCAGGTCAGGGACAGCGGGTGTAGAGTCATACCATTCGTAATCCGGGTATACTCCGTGCACCGTGTGGTAGGCCACTGCCTGCTGTGCTAAGATTACATCGCCTGATGCCCGGCTCCCGTCCGGAAACCGGGCACTGCCCTCCCCGTCGGAGATGGAGATGCCGGTGAGACTGCCGCTGCCGGTAATGACGATGTATTCATCAGCCTCTCCTTTGTACCAGGTATCAGGACAGACCTCGGTTATCGTGAATGAGGCGGCTACCGTACCGCAACAGAGAAGGCAGAGCGCCAGAAAGAGGGGGAGGATGCGCATATCTGAGAAATGCACGGGACGATAGATACGTGTTGTGAATTGAATCAGCCTGGTTTTATCGAACGAACGACTTATGCTGTTAGAATAATGATGGTGTTCTGATTACTGATGACACCCGTTGCAAAAAAGAGGCCAGCGTGCCTGGTCGTTAAGGTGGGAGGCAGCCTGACAAAAGAGATCCCTGCATTGTATGAGCTTCTTGCTTCAGCCGGGCGTGACATGCTCATCGTTCCGGGTGGAGGACTCTTCGCTGATGCAGTCCGGCAGAGCGGTGCTGAAGGGACGCCGGCACACTGGATGGCGATTTCTGCCATGGAACAGACGGCATGGCTGTGGGTGGCAGCAGGTGCCTGCCCGGTAACGGGGGTGCAGGATCCGGTGCAGGGTGTGGCTGTGCTGCTGCCGTACCAAACGATGCGCGATGCAGATCCCCTGCCCCATTCCTGGGATGTGACGTCTGATTCCATTGCCGCGTGGGTGGCGTCGGTACGGGATGCGCCACTGCTCCTTCTGAAATCGGTGGACGGCATCCTGTCACACGGTGTGCTCTGTGAAGTGGTTCCGGAGGCCGTGGAGGCATGCAGCACACCAACAGATGTCGTAGACCCGGCATTTTTCCCCTTTATCCGTGCATCCGGCGTCAGATGGGTCATCATCAACGGCCGCAAACCCGAATGGATCCATTCCTTTCTTCGGGGCGAAAGGCCTCCCGGCACCTATTCCAATCCACATCTTTAATAGTTTTGATGTCGAATTAATGAGTTAATTATGGCAACAGAGAAGTGTACCTCCTGTAATGTCCCGCTTACAGCTGAAGGCTGGACGAAGTTTCCCTGCCCCAAATGCAGGCAGATGATATACCGGTGTCATGACTGCCGGCATCAGAGTGTTCCCTACGAGTGCAAGAAATGCGGATTTATGGGGCCCTGAGACATGGGAGACGTAGCAGTAATCATTAAGATTATGCCTGAATCACCTGAAGTTGATATCGTGGCACTGCAGGCATTAATCAAACAAAAGCTTCCCGGAACACAGGATATGGTTGTCGAGCCTATTGGCTTTGGCCTCTCCAGTCTTAAAGTTGCCATCGTCGTCCCTGACGGCGAAGGAACTACCGAAGAAGCTGAGCAGACACTCCGCAACCTTGAGGGTGTCGAGTCTGCAGAGATTGTCTCTGTTACTCTGATGTAAGAACACCATTCTTTGTTCTTATCTATTTTTTTGTCGCAGATGGCTCGGGCGACCGTTCGTTTCGTATTCCTGAATGTTCGTTCAGGGATGGGGATGCTCACCTGTTTTTAGTATCCGGAGAGAGTCGCTCCCTCGTTTGTCGTGGAAAATAATTCAGTCATTGTTATGTGTTCAGGCTGGGACACAACCCCCAAAAGTACTTTATACAATAAAACCCGAGATATACC
>CAZFXY010000110.1:0-5626 GCA_964523185.1 uncultured Methanoculleus sp. | reverse complement strand
CCCCCGACATCCGGGTTAGAAGCCCGGCGCTATATCCTGGCTAAGCCACAGACCCAACAGATTCTGCGTTATAATGTTACTTTCTTGGAAGATAAAATGAATGGAAGAGAGATTCACCCCGCACAATAATGTGACGGGCGAATAACTTCAACAACAGTGGGTTCGCCCCATCCGGTGCCCTGTACTGACTTTGCCATTGCACGATTCAGGTATCGCACCTGAATACGCGCAGACATCCGTTCCCGTTCTTCACAATAATAGGGAGGCACATACTCAACCAGTCGTTTCATATTGATCGTCAGTGAAATCACCTGCACAATAATTCCGCGATCTCCGGGAGAAAAATCATCCAGATCAACCGATGTTAAAAGCATCACGTCACCAGGCGATACTACCGTAAGAGAGATCAGATTGTGTGCACTTTGCAGTTCCAATGTGCGTGGTTTCCCTTTCTTCAGTTCTTCAATGATATGCGGCCCAATACCGGTGAGTGCAACACACTTAAACGTACAGTCCATCTTAATCACCCGTACATCGGAAGGTTTTCCTTCTTCAGTGGTTGTTGCTCTGCCAGTTCAACCTGCTCTGCCATCTCCTGCAGCGAGGCCTCAATTTCTGTTGCCTGTTCAATCAGGGGATCAATACTCACGTTAAGTGCATACATTTTATTCAGAACAGCCATTACGGATGCAGCAGCCCGGGGGTCGGGAGCATTCACTGACTCTCCCAACAGGCCGATTGCCTGCACGCCATTTACCTTACTGGTAGTAAGAATAGCCCCTGCAATTCCGGAAATGCTTCCCATCGGCAGAATTTCTGTTTTGTCACTGATCATATCAAGTCCCGCCTTATCCGTTGCAACTCCAAACACCCGTTTTTCAACGCCATTTGTGACAATCCCGGCCACAATCACCACTTCATGCACCGGAAAAGCGGAGAGCCATTCCAGGATACCATCCCCGACCTCGTAGCAGATCATGGGGTGAATGGGAACATCAGAAATGATAAGAATAAAGCGATCTTTCTGGTAGATTCGCATCGGGGCATTGACAATGCCATCAACCATCATTGCAAGGGGTGGAAAATATTTGCTGGTGACATTCCCAATATGCTCAAAATCCAGTTCATCGATCATATGAGAAAGCGCAATACTCCCGACAAGTCCACTCCCGGGAAACCCCAGCAGCACAACAAGGTCATCCCCCTCCGGGTCACGGGATTTAATCCTTATGTCATTTATCTCCATCACCGTCCTCAATACCTCTATACGGGTAATACGTTGATACTACTATAAAAATGATTTCGGAAATGAACAGCATCACCTACCCAGTCATTCACAGAGTCAAGACCAACAATCTTAAGATCTGACGTCAATACATCTGGTATGCAGGAATATCCGATAAAGCGGGGACATACCACTGATTTTGAGATACGAATGGTAAACGGCCTGACAGAATTCTTTGGTAAAGCAGCAGAGGAAAATGAGGGGCGCTATCTTATCACGTACGGATCGTTCAAACGATTTGAAGTGTATACCGGAGAGAAGGGAAAAACGCTGATTGTGGATTCGGAGTCGGACATGTCGATTTTTGATCGCCTCAGCGAAGATGAGGCAAATGAAGTTGTGCTGGATACCAACAGACGGTTCCGGCAATATCTGGAGCATGTAACCGGATATAATACCAAAGAACGAAAAAAGAATGCAGAAAAAGCGGTAAAAAAAGCTGCAGAAAAAGCAGCAAAAAAAACAGAATAATTTTTTTCACTATTACTGAACAACAATGGCCGGTTTAAATGGCAGTGCTGCCCGTGCCTTGGGATGAGCACTCTCTTCAGCATTGACAACTGAAACAGACACCTTAAACTCACGCTGCAGGAACTCCCGTACTTCATTAAATACCGTTCGTTCGTCCGGTCGGTTTGCAGCAATCAAAGACACCAGTTCGGGTGGGAAACGGTGTATCTGATTGGTGATCTGTTTTGCCGCATCGGTTGCCTCTTTCCCGCGTATTTTCATGTCATCATTCTTCATAATCTCGCCCATCACCTTTTTGCGATCAGAGGCAGAGGCGATGATACAGAAGATGTCCCACTTCCATTCAGGGGCCACATAAAGGGTAATTGATTCAGTATCAATCTGAATCAGGCGCATAATGGATTCAATATCCTCCACGGTACGAGACAACAGTTCTTCTGAGAGTTCAAGGCCGGTATTGACAAGGGAAGCGTCGGGTTGTGGCCAGGACGAAAATCCGACCGGTTCACCTGAACCGACCATTGTCCAAAGCTCCTCACAGGTATAGGGGATAAACGGCGAAAGCAGCCTGACCCACACCGGCGCAATGGTATTGATAACCGCTGAACTGCGTACACCTTCCGGGAGACGACGACGATACCACTTCAAATCTGATTCAATGCTGAAGTATGCCTCCTGTAATGCCTGACGGGTCTGGAAGGACTCCAGGGCCTGTGTTGTCATTCCGATGTGCTTCTGCATCCGTGAAAGCACCCAGGCATCAATATCGTAGCTCTCTTCAGACTGAATGCCTTCATTGATGGTGATCCAGAACCGTTCTATCTGTTTACGGACAGAAGAAACCAGTTCATTCCTCCAGTCAAAGTCCTGCCATGGTTCGGCACTGCCAACAAGGAACATACGGACAGTGTCAGCACCAAATTCATCAAGAGCATCCTCAAGAAGAATCACATTTCCCTTAGACGATGACATCTTGGCTCCTTCCAAAAGACCCATTCCAAAGATGACCATACCCTTCGGCCGCAGTTCGGAGGGGAACAGGGCATCGTGGTGGAACAGCTGGAACGTCAGGTGGTTGGAGATGAGATCTTTAGCGGAGAAACGGAAGTCATAGGGATACCAATACAGGAACTCCTGTCTGAGGTCATCAAGAGTGGTCCGGGGAACACTTTGCGGGTCACCTTTGCCAAGGAAGATATAATCAAAGACATCCGGGGTGAGCAGTTCAGGTTCGATATTACGGATTTTATGGGCAATGGTATAATATGCCATATAGATGGTTGAATCAGACAGAGGCTCAACCAGCCAGTCTTTATCCCACGGCACCTTTGTACCCAGCCCTACTCTCCTTGTACATGCCCAGTCGTTGAGCCAGTCAATCGTACGGTTAAATTCTGCCCTCATTTCAGGAGGCACCAAAGTCATCGTGTCCAGGTCACCGTGAACAGCTTCCTTCCATTCCGGATCACTGTATTTCAGGAACCACTGGTCATGCAAAATCCTGACATAGACCCGTGTTCCACAGCGGCAGACAACATTCCTGTTGTCAAACTCGAACATCACGGCAGAACCATAACGTTCAAGCATCAGCTCAGATATCTCATTCCGTGCTTCTTTTACCGGTTTCCCACCATATTCGGGAAGCATTCGGCCTTTTGAATGTTCAGCATTATATACCTCCTGTGTCAGGACTTCCATCGCCGGATCATTCTGGTTGCTGATACCTGCCCGCTCAACCACATCCTGGGCAGGGCATCTCCCATACCCTTCCACCGTAATCAGGGGTACCAAAGTAATATCCGAATATTTCCCCTGCTGCTGAAGGTCACGGAGCGCAATATAGTCAAAAGGTGCATGAGCGGGTACGCTCATCACAATGCCTGTTGCCATATCAGGATCAACAAAGGTAGCCGGTAAAATCTGCACCGTCCCGCTCAGAGGATTAGACGCCGTCTGGTCAATAAGGTTCGCACCGGAAATGTCGCCATCCACGATTACTTCGTGATCCTGCAGACGAATCTTTTCTGTTGCCTCAGGAGACAGTATCCACCGCTGACCATCGACACGAACCTTTTGGTACATTACATCAGGGTTTACCCAAAGATTGGTCACCCCATAGGTCGTCTCAGGCCTGAGAGTGGCGCAGGGAATAATATACTCATTCCAGCTGAACATCACAAGCACATACTTGACAATCTCCGCATGCTCTCCTTCGAGGAGATCATGATCGCCAACAGGGTTGTCGCACCCCATACAGTACTTTACCGGATGGGCACCCCGCACCACCCGGTTTTGGTCATGCAGGTGAAGATACTGCCATTCAATAAATTTGGAGTATGTTGGGTCAACGGTGGTAAACCGCCTTCTCCAGTCAATGGAAAGACCGCACCGGCCCATTACCCGCTCATATTCCTGGCTGAAATAATCAACAATCGCCATTGGCTCGATAAAGGTATCAAGCGTCTTTTGGGGAACACGGTAGAGATCGGTATACAGCCTGATCGTCTTCTCATCCCGTGCCGCAATCCTCCGTGAGATACCGATAACAGGAGTGCCGGTAACATGAAATGCCATCGGATAAAGCACCTGGCACCCTTTCATTCTCCAGAAACGCCCGATCACATCTGGCACAATGTATGTTCTCCCATGTCCAACATGCATTGCACCGGACGGATACGGATATGCAACATTCAGATAGAATTTTTCTCTCGTGCCAGGGTCTGATTCAAACTGCGACCGCCAGATTTTCCCATATTTTTCTTCAACGTTTTTCTGATCAAATGATTGCATTATATTGCCCCACTTTTGAACGGTAATTCCTAAAATATTGTTTTCAAAAATAATGTTAGTTTCCCACCGGCTTTAGGCAAATAGACTCACCCTCCTTATACCGGCGCAGCATATCCTGTGCGATTCCACTGGTCTTTGAAATAATAATTTCCCCGTTCTCATTCACCGTTGCGGTGAAAAGGTACTCTTTCCCACCAAATACATCAACGATCCTTCCGCTGTTTTCCGGGGATCTCACGATGAGATTCTTCTTATCGACGGTAAGATCCATTGACAGTCCATGGGAAGCAAAGCTTTCTCCCGATGGCCTTCCATCCTCAGAAACTTCGGCATGTGCCGGCCTGAATTCAGACAGCGGCTTAATATCAATACCAATACTCAGTTTATTGACAATGCCTGCAACATTCTTTCCTCCCTTACCAATGGCGGCAGGTACATCCCTGTCGTCGATATACACAACGGCCTTGTTGTCAGAAAGCATTTTTACTTCAATGGGTCCATCCGTAAAACGCCCCAGCTCCTGTTTTATTTCTCGGGTTGCCAATTTCCATGCGATATTTTCATCTTCCTTAAGATCTTCCTCTTTCTCTTCCGGGGTATTTTTCACCACCTCAGGAGCAGCAGGCCGTTCTTTCTTTTGCAAAGAAACAGGCGGTATGTCATTAACATCTAAAGGCAGCACGATTACCCGTGCTTCATAACAGAATAC
The DNA here is from genome assembly GCA_964523185.1 of uncultured Methanoculleus sp. Taxonomy (GTDB): domain Archaea; phylum Halobacteriota; class Methanomicrobia; order Methanomicrobiales; family Methanomicrobiaceae; genus Methanogenium. The sequence goes on along the minus strand of CAZFXY010000110.1, from coordinate 371 downwards.
ATCACATACGGTAGCACCATCTACACTGCGCGAAAGTCGGATAATGGGCCCATTTTTAGACAGATCCTGCATTCCAGTTGGCTTACCGACAATCAGACCCATCTCATACACAGATATATTCGCTTTTCCATCAACAAATATCAGGGTGTTAATTACATTTGCCACGCTACTGAAATCAACCTGGTTGACAAATCGCTGCAGGGCACCACAGGGGGTCTGAGAATTGACAACGCCAATGGTTCCGACTCCTGCAAGGCGCATATCTGCATAGGCCTGAAAATCCTCTTCTGCACGAATTTCATCAAAAATCACATAATCCGGACGTATGAGAGTCAGCACTTCCCCGGTTTTCTTCATGCTTCCTTCAAGTG
>CAZFXY010000109.1:0-5703 GCA_964523185.1 uncultured Methanoculleus sp. | reverse complement strand
CAGAAAATCTGACGATGATACAAAAATAAACCAATCATACAAAAATGGAAAAATTATAAAAAAACAGAAAAAATTATAGATTCTTCAACGCCACAATATCTGCGACACCCGTGAGCTTCCAGATATTAGAACGCTCCTCTTCGAGAATTGACTCAACCGGATCGGTAGGATCATGCCCCAATGCGGCAAGGATATTAAGAGAAAGACGATGTTCATGAATCAAATCTAAAAACATCTTACGCACTTTCTTTTTGGCAATCGCATCCTCTTCCTGCACTAACCGTCCCTGCATGGTGACAAAGGTATAACAGGACATATCCGGAGAATAGCGTTCTATCTCAACCGATACATACGGGCTTCTTTTGAAAAGATCGTTTTTTCTGCCGTACTTCGTTGAGAGGAAATACAGAAATTTTCCATCAAACACATATATAAATGGGGCAATATATGGATATTTCTCTCCCTGAAAAGCAATCCTTGACACATACCCTTCGCGAATAAGTTCGTCATATTCCTCTTTATCCATCTGTGGAATTTTGATGATCTCCATCATACACCTCACTGTATATATTCGGGATTAAGCAGTCAAACTAATAAAAGACTCGCATTTATACCGGAGAGCAGACTGAAATCGACATTTTTCCAACGGGCCCACATAATACATATCTGTTTCGCGGTCAAATGAGATCCCATCAACCTTCAGGGAGACGGGCATGAACCAGGTTTACATCATCGGGCACAAGAAACCAGACACAGACAGTATCTGCAGCGCTCTTGCGTATGCGGCATACCTGAACAGAAAAGAGCCAGGAAAATATATTGCGGCCCGCTGCGGGCCAATCAATCCGGAAACAGCTTTTGCGCTAAAAACATTCGATTGCGACGCACCCGAGTATATGGAGAGCGTTGTCCCCACCGTCTCTGATATGCCATTCACCTACACCATGAGTGCTCCCGCAGATCTCCCCACCATCGACATCGCCGACCTGATGACCGCCCATGATGTCCGTAACTATCCGCTTACCGATGATGAAGGCCGGTTTCTGGGCATTCTCAGTGAGTATGGTTTGGCGCGCACCTACATTACCCGACAGAAGATAGGGCAACTCACGTTTGCCCCGATAACACTGGAGAACCTCAGCAGAATCTTAAACGGCACCATCGTGGTTCCTTCAGACGATCTCATCGAGGGAAAGGTCTACACCGCAATCGATGCCCTGCACGTCACCTTGTCACGACTCACAAAAAATGACATGGCCATTGTGGGCGATAATGAGCCCGTTCAGCTTGCATTGATCGGAGCAGGCATCGCCGCCCTCATCGTGGCTGACAATGCACCGGTGGGGGAGCGGGTGATACGTGATGCAAAAGAACGGAGTGTAGCCGTCCTTTCAACAAGCCTCGATGCATTCGGTGTCGGCAAGATGATCAATCTCTCCCTGCCCGCACGTCATATCATGGCCACCGACTGTCCGGTGGTCACACGGGACACCACCATCGAATACGCCAAACACCTCGTTTCTGACTCACGCTATCGTACTGCCTGCATCGTGGGTGAAGACAATCGCTACCTCGGGATGCTCTCACGAAACACCTTTCTGCAGAATGTGGCAAAGCAGCTCATTCTCCTCGACCATAACGAGTATGCACAGGCCGTGGACGGAGTCGAAACGGCTGAGATTCTTGAGATCATCGACCATCACCGCATCGGTGCCATCACCACCCTCAGACCAATACGGTTCTTCAATGATCCGGTCGGCTCAACCTGCACCATCATCACCGAAAAATACATGGAATCAGGCACAGATCCTGATCTTCAGACCGCAGGTATCCTCCTCTCCGGCATCCTCTCCGACACCCTTGTGCTGCGCCTCTCCACCACCACCGATCAGGATCATGCGGCAGTCAGATACCTTGCAGAGGTGACCGGAACCGATGTTGAACAGTATGGCACAGAACTGATTCGCAAAGGAATGGACTTCGGCGATGCCCCCCTGCATGACCTCTTAACCGCTGATATGAAGGCCTATGAACTCTTCGGCAAATCTATTGCCATTTCTCAGGTGATGGTGCCCACCTATGAATATGCAGAGGCGCACAAAAAAGAAATCCGGAAAGAGGCAGACTCCATCCGTTCAGCGCAGAACCTGTACATGTTCGTAACGCTTTTCACCAGTGTATTTGAAGACGGGAGTATGGTTTTTGCATCTGCACCCCTTGCCGTTCTCGAGAGCCTTGAACTTGCCGAAAACCCGATCACGATGAAGGGAGTGATGTCACGCAAGAATGACTTCATCCCGTATCTCGGAAATCTGCTGAAGAATAACTGAGTTAAAAGATATTGCAGAGACCGGATGCTGCTATCATGAGATTCTGCTGTCATCTGATGCTACAAAAGTCTCCCAACAAACATACATGCTGGAGATAACGCCTCGATCACGTAAGAGAGGCAACATCACCAATTTTCCAAAATACCCTTCACCAGTTACGTTAACCGTTGAAAAAATACCTTAAAAAAGAGAGGGATAACCCTCCTGGTTCAGGAACGCCAAACGAGTAATCATTCATCCGACCGGCGCAAAAGGAAAACGGCAGCGAAAACGAGCCCGGCCAGAACCGGCAGGCACCCCAGGGGGATAGGGGTAGAAACAGGCGTCGCAAGGTTCATCTGTGCGGCCACATGTGTCGTATCGCCCGGAGTCAGGTTTACTGTCGTCGTCCAGTCATTATACCCATTCAGACGCATCATTATCCGATACTGCCCCGCTTTCATCGGGAGAGTGACCGGCGTAATGCCTTGTATCGCATTATCGATGTACACGGTTGCACCTGTCGGTGATGAAGAAAAGGTGAAAAACCCCTCTGCGTCAGGCACAGACGTCTGAGTCGGGGCAGGGGTGGCAGTCTCTACCGGCGTGACCGGAATTCCATTAGCAGAGAGGGAATACAGATACAGGTTGCCATCAGATGAGGCCACCGCACATGCACCGCCGGAGGGGGAGAGCGAGACGCCGTTTATCCCTGCAGCGGCAGGCATCTGATGGATCTTCTTTCCATCCACCTCATAAATGGCCGCGATGCTGTCGCTGCGTCCCAGCGCAAAATATGCCCCCTCCAATGAGGCCGAGACACCATTCACCGTTGATACCGGATTAAACTGTGTCACGATTTCACCGCTCGTGTCGAAAATATAGGCATAGGCATCATTACCTGCAGCAATCAGGTATTTTCCGTCCGGAGAAAGGTCAAGCCCAAACACCTGCCCATTGACTCGGTAGTCCCAGACCTTCTGCCCGGCATCGTCCACCACGGCCACCAAAAAATTCCGGGTTCCGGCGCCGATAAGACCACCATCCGCAGTGACAGACACCGACAGCACTGCGGCGTTCATACGATACTCCCACTCTTCAGAACCGGTATTTGTGTAGCGGTAGACCTTTGAATCGCCGCAGCCTACCGCTATTACTAACCCGTCTGCAGAGATATCCACATCATTTACCTCACCCCTGAACCGTTGGGACCAGAGCAGCGTTCCTTCACGGTCATAGACCAGGAGATCTCCGACTTTTGTCCCGGCCACAACATATCCTGCCCCCTCTGATACCGCTACACCCCATACCGGAGAATAGGTATCAACCGTCCAGAGGTGCTCTCCTTTAATCGTAAGCAGGCACACTTTCCCGTTGAATGTGCCTGCTGCCACAAATGCAGCATCAGGGGAAATATCGCAGTCATACATGTTCGTCGGCTGGCTAAAAACCCACTCTTCTGTTGCAGAAGGCGTTTTTGCCCCTGCGATGCCTGCCATTGATACACACCCGATAGTAATAATGAACAGGATCACCATCACCTGAGTGTGCCTGAATGCAGGCGTACACGCACTAAACCATTTCATGGTATTCACTTGCCTGATACTTCGGCGTATCATATGTCTGAGGCTATGCGATAAGACTATTTAAGAGAATGCCATCAGATATCCATCACGCAATCCGCAAACACCCCGATTCCTCTGAAAGGAGGCATTCGTCCACCATTTTCAGAATAATTTTTTGCGTGCGTTTCGATTCTTTTCCACAGGCGGCAATTACCACATCTACCGGTGACGGACCGTTATCCAGCAGGTATCTCAGAATTTCCCCCCGGATTTGTCGATCTGAACCAACAAACGCGGCCTGCACCGTGTAGCCATGGCTTCTTTGATTCGGATTTTTCACCCTTTGTTTGAGCATGGCACCATAGTCCATCAGTGCATAATACCATTCCCGTGAATTCGTCCGGTCAAGAGTCTGTTTAACAAGCGGCAGGATTTGTTTGTCATGCACCACCTCCTCTTCCGGGAAAAAGAAATGAATAAAGACCCGCCGGATATTGGTCTCGATAAAAACAACCGGTGCATGATATGCAAATGCAGCGATGGACGCGGCAGTGGCAGGTCCGATGCCCGGAAGGGTAACAAGCACCTCCGGTGTCCGGGGGAGCTGGCCGCCAAACCGATCCATCACCTGACACGCAGCGTCCCGCAGCCACTTCGCTCTTCGGTTATATCCCATACCCTGCCATACCCGCAACACTTCTTTAAGCGGGGCTGCTGCAAGAAAAGAAAAATCAGGAAAGGCTGCGATGAATTCAGGATATTTCGTCGTGACCCGTGCCACCTGTGTCTGCTGGAGCATCACCTCTGACACGAAGATGGCATAGGGGTCGGTGGTATCCCGCCATGCCATCTCTCTCCGGTGTGTCCGGTAATACTGCCAGATTATTTCGCGGAACTGCGTGGCGGCCTCTGAAGACAGAAGCGTATACCCGGATTCAGCGGTAAACGGCGTGGCATTGTCGTCAAAAAAAGGGGATGACACTGAAGATTCAGGGTAACCCATGATAATGTGACAAAGGCTCAATCGTGAGTGAATCCTTCTTCAGGCTGCGAATTGCCTGAGCTGCCGCATTGGCTGCCTGAATCGTAGTGATGTAGGGGACATTGTAATCAAGCGCCGCCCGCATGATAAGGACATGATCCTGCCGGGAGTATTTTCCGGAGGGTGCGTTGATGATCAGCCGCAGTTCTCCCCTGCGCATCACGTCAATGACATTGGGCGAACCTTCCTGCACCTTTCTCACGAGGCTTGCAGGAATACCGCGGGACTCAAGGAATGCAACCGTCCCCTCGGTTCCAAAGATCTTCAGGCCCAGTTCATGCAGATTCTGTGCTGCGGGAAGGATGCCCTCCTTGTTCTCTGTGTCGACCGAGATAAAGACATTGCCTTCCAGCGGCAGTTCATTATCTGCTGAGAGACATGCCTTGTAGTAGGCACGGCCGAAGTCGTAATCAATACCCATCACTTCGCCCGTTGATTTCATCTCCGGGCCTAGAATTATCTCAACGCCAGGGAGCTTGTTAAAGGGCAACAGCACCTCTTTTACGGCGACGTAGGACATGACCGGCTCGGTATACCCCATATCGGCCAGTTTCCTGCCGATCATCACCTTTGCGGCAACCTTTGCGAGCGGCAGACCAGTCGCCTTCGAAACAAAAGGCACCGTCCGGCTCGCACGCGGATTGGCCTCAAGGATATACACCACCTCATCCTTTACCGCAAACTGGATGTTGATAAGCCCCACCACGCCCATACCCAAGGCAAGGTTTTTGGTATACTCCCGCACTGTCTCAATTACGTTTGCACTGAGAGACTGGGGCGGAATCAC
>CAZFXY010000108.1:0-5715 GCA_964523185.1 uncultured Methanoculleus sp. | reverse complement strand
ATTTTCGTTCATTTCTGCTTCCTGAATCCTTTTTGTCATAATCTCTTCGAGTGTGCTGAGTGTGTCGTCTTCAATTTTTGTAAACAGAATGGACGGTTTGGGAAGATTATTGTGTGCAAATCCTTCTGTTGCTTCTGCGATGGCGTGCGATGCGACACAGTCGGTATATCCGAGCATCTCCCATGCCTTCTGTGCCTCTTCCGGAAGGAGGGAATCAAAGAGCAGTGTGCATGCTTTTGCAACCTGGAGACAGTTAAGAATCACTGATTCTGCTGCCTTTCGGTTTTCTTTTATCAGTTTCCATGGTGCGTTGTTCTGGATATGCGCGTTGCCGTATCCGGCGAGTGCCATCATCTCGTCGATTGCGTTCTTGAACTCATACTGCTCCATTTCAGCATGGACACGCTCGATTGTTGTCTGAATTCTCTCACAAATTTCTGCATTTGGTTTTCCTTCGGGAATGCCGCCCAGTTTGTTTGCCGCAAAATGGAGTGTCCGGTACAGGAAATTACCCAGGGTGTCTACCAGTTCATTATTGATTCGTTCCTGGAATATCTTCCATGAGAAATTGAGTTCCTTTGTGTGTGACGTGTATGCGAGCAGATAATACCGGAGATAATCTGCGGGAAGTCCCTGATCCAGATAATCATCGTTTGTCCAGATTACATAGCCGCGTGACTTGGAAAAGGTCTTTTCATTGATTTTTACCATGCCGCTTGCGACCACCGCATTAGGTGTTGCATACCCTGCACCCTTCAGAATGGCCGGCCAGAACACACAGTGGTGATAAATGATGTCCTGTCCGATAAAATGGACGATGGGCTGACTGCCCCGCCAGAATTGTTCCCAGTCCCCATTGTTCTCTTTTGCCCATTCTTCAGTGAATGCCATGTAGCCGATGGGTGCATCAACCCAGACATAGACAACCAAATCCTCATTGCCGGGGAATTTCACGCCCCATTTCAGCGTTCGGGTGATACACCAGTCATGCAACCCCTCTTTGAGCCAGCCCATTGCATAATTCCGTGCATTGGTTGTGCCGCCCAAATTTGGGAGGTAATCCTGCAAAAATTCGCTAAAATCACCGAGCTTAAAGAAATAATGCTCCTGTTCTCTGAGTTCAGCCGTTCCTTTGCATACCTTGCAGACAGGTTGTGTGATCTCACCCGGCTCCAGGTGTTTGCCGCATCCCTGATCACATTCATCTCCGCGTGCATGCGCGCCGCAGTGCGGGCATATGCCTTCTACGTATCTGTCAGGGAGAAACATGCTGCATTTGGGGCAATAGCTCTGGTTTATCGTTTTTTGATAGACATGCCCGTTATCGATGAGTGTCTGTACAATTTCTTGCGTCCGCTGATGAGTTGTGAGATCATCGGTCATACCAAACCGGTCGAAATTGATATTCATTCGTTTAAATGTCGAATCAAAGTGGGTATGATATATCTCTGAGATTTCACGGGGAGTCTTGCCACTCTGTTCGGCAGAGATGACGATAGGTGTCCCGTGATTATCTGAACCACAGATGAATACTACCTCTTTTCCAGAATGGCGGAGGTAACGAACATAGAAGTCAGCAGGGACATAGGTACGCAGGTGCCCGATATGGCAGTGCCCGTTGGTGTACGGAAGTCCACAGGTTACCAGCAGAGGTGAATCACTCATGCCTAATTTTTTGCATTTGATGGTATATATACATAATAATAATGAGTAAGCGCAGAAATCTTTCAGTCCGGTCTTTTGGGGGCGAAGAACCTGATCCGGATATACCAACCCTTGCTGCCTGGGCGGGCAGGCAAAAAGATGTGGCGTGTGATCTCCTGTCGTTTAAGGTAGAACGTTCTCTGGGAGACCAGAAAGGGATTGATCGCATGGCGTATGGGGGACTGTTCTACAGGGATCGGCTGTATGATTCTCTCGGGGGTATCCGTTCGGGGTTTTTAAGGGAAGAACCCTGGGCGCGCCCTGCTGCTCTTCGTGCGGATGCTTTGCGCGCAGCTGCATTCTCCCGAAATGTCTGGGCAGTCCTGCCCTCTCCAACGTATCTGAAGATTGAAGATGGGATATTTGATGACCGGGAGGAGTATGAGAGTGCCCTCTGCAAGATATACGGACTCCTGATGCGCGAGATCCGTGATGCCGGGGTGTATGGAACCATTATTATTGGTGAACAATTCTCTTTGGTTGAGCGTGAACTGCTTCCCGGAAGGCGGGTTTTTCTTCACTCTCTTACCGGAAGTTCCCGGGCGGTTGCCGGAATTCTTGAAGTTCAGAGTGCTCTGTCTCTTCCTGCACACCGTCTCTCTGTCATTCCGGACATGCTGGATGAATATGAAATTCAGTCATTAAGTGTGATTGATGGAACGGAAAAGGATTTTTCCGGACTTCTTGCATATTTTGACGTAGACGATCTGACGGCAGGCGGACGATCTCTTGGTGGTGGGAAAAAGTACTGGGATGGTGTGTCTGCACACGCCTTTGTTGTGATGTGATATACTGGATTTTTGATGTGACATACCGGACTGTTAGAGAATGTCCAGCATGTGCCGACCGGACTGTGTCATGCCCGGGACGGCCACTTTTCTTTCTATGAGCATGACGGCAATGGTGGTGATGGTCACGAGAATCAGGTAACCAATGCCGATCATCATAAACACCGTGGTAAATTCGAAGTATTTTGTTGCGACCATTTTTCCTGCCCCGGTCAGTTCAATGACGGTGAGCATGTATGCAAGGGATGAATATTTGATGAGATAAATAAATTCATTTGAAAGTCCGGGAATGGCCCGGATGAGTGCCTGAGGGAGGATTATACTGCGGACGGCCTGCATTTTGGTCATGCCAAGTGCCTGTGCCGCAATGATCTGTCCTTCTTTGACCGAGCCGATCGCTCCCCTGATATATTCAGAACTATAGGCGCCATTGCACATAATGAACCCCACGATGGATGCGACAAAGGCTGATAGCGTAATTCCTATCGAGGGTAATCCAAAATACAGGATAAAGAGCATCAAAAGGAGGGGTGTCCCCTTAATGAATGCGACCGCACCCTTACAGAGCAGGGAAATGGGTTTTGGGCCGTATACCCGGCCAATTGCGAGAAGAATTCCTAAAATAAGACCAAATGGCGCAGTAATGACAATCAGTTTTATGGTGACGATAAACCCTTCCAGCAGAACCGGGAGGAGTATCTGGAATAAAAATTCTGCTTGTTCCATTGTTTAATCACCGTTTACGTTCTCGAACTGACCGATGAAATTCTTGCAGCGTTCAAACTTCGTGTCACTCATGAGTTCTTGTGGTGTTCCCTGTTCTTTGATTTCGCCATGTTCCATGAACATGACACGGTTTGCAACAGAACATGCAAACCCCATCTCATGGGTTACCACAAGCATGGTCATGCCCGTCAACGCCAGTTTCTTCATGACTTCAAGGACTTCCCGGGTTAATTCCGGGTCCAGTGCTGAGGTCGGTTCATCAAAGAGGATCACATCCGGGTCCATAGCAAGGGCACGGGCAATAGAGACCCGCTGCGCCTGACCTCCGGAGAGTTCTGCCGGGTAATGCTCTGCCCAGCCCTCCATGCCAACCTGCCTGAGTTCTTCGAGTGCTTTTTCTCTGGCCTCCTTTGGTTTCATCCCCTTGACTTTGATGAGTGCAACCTCCACGTTGCGCACCGCGGTCAGGTGATCGAAAAGGAAAAAGTTCTGGAAGACCATTCCGATCCTCTGTCTGAAATGATTAATTTTTTTGCCGGAATTGGTTACTTCTTCGCCTCCGAGCCAGACTGAGCCCTGATCTGGCTGAGTTAAGAGGTTAATGCAGCGCAGCAGGGTACTTTTTCCCGTACCGGAAGGGCCGATGAAACAGATGGTCTCTCCTTTTTTCACATCAAATGAAATTCCCTTTAGCACCTCAAGGTCTCCAAAAGATTTGTGAATATTTTCTACTTTGAGTATTATATCGTTATTTTCCATATTATGCAGCTCCTGTTCCAAATCCCGGGATTTTTATCTTCTTTTCAATCGTGTGAAGGGTCTTCATTCCTGCATAATTCAGGAGGATGAATATGCCGGCACATACCAGATATATTGGCATGGTGATGTATGTCTGTGCGACGATCTGCGATGTTCGTGTCATGAGTTCCATTACCCCAATGGCATAACAGATTGAAGAATCGGTTAAAATATTGGGATATTCATTTGACCATCCCGGAAGTGCCACACGCACTGCCTGCGGGAGTATGACATTTCGGATGCTCTGAAGTTTTGTCATTCCTACAGAACGTGCTGCAATCATCTGTCCTTCACTGACAGACTGGATGGCCCCCCGGAATATCTGTGACTGATAGGCTGCACCTCTCAACCCCAGTACTGTGGCACCAACCAGAAATGCGGGGACTTCCATCCCCAGTCCGGGAAAAATACCGAAATAAAAGAGAAATAACAGAACAAGAACCGGAAGTCCACGAAAAAACCACACATAAACCGCGATTATAAAGCGTATCAGACGTTTCCCGTAGACCTGGCCCACTGCCATGGGAAGACCTAACACCACACCTAACAGGAGTGCAGATGCAACAAGGCCGAGGGTGGCAAATATCCCTTTTATGAGATAGGGAAACCATTCTATGATTACTGCTGAAAAACCCATTAATACCACTCGAAATCCTGGATGTCCTGAACATATTCCATGCTACGCGGTTAATCGCACAATATGAACCTATAGGATACTTTGGGGCTGCACGTAATAGAATTTGTGGAGTGGGTTTCTCCCCACTCGTTCTGAATTTTCTTAGTCGATCATTTCGTACTTTGTTTTCAGCTCTTCCCAGTGGGGATCGGCCATGAGTGCGATGAGGCCTTCATTGATCAGATTTAAGAGTTCAGTATCGCCCTTTCGGACGGCCACGCCGTACTCTTCGCCGGTGTTGATCTCACCGACAATGACAATTGGTTTCCCGGCAATTGCCTCGAGCATGGGGGGTTTGTCATAGATTGCTGCATCTAACCGCTTGATTCTCAGGTCTTCTGCTACCATGGGGAATTTGTCATAGGTGATCAGGTTTTCCTTTGGCATGAGGCCGGTGTCGATGACGTTCTTTTCAACCCACATCTGTCCGGTAGTGCCACGCTGTGCACCAATAATGAGTTTGCCGGTTTTGAAGTCCTCCAGGGTGTATCCCGAATCTTTGTTGACTGCAACGGACTGGTTTACCACCCAGTACGGGATCGAGAAATCCACCTTTTCCTGCCGCTCAGGTGTGATGGTCATTCCGGAATAAACCATATCAATTTTGTTGTTCATGAGTGAGGGAATGATAGCGTCCCACATTATCGGCTGGATTTTAACGTCAAACCCCTGCATTTTTGCGATCCACTTTATGGATTCAATGTCAAATCCCTGTGCATTTCCTGCAGGGTCAAGATACGCGTATGGTTTGTAGTCTGCGTCGATACCAACAATGTACGTGGTTTTATCCTGTACATCTCCCTGCGGTGGTGCAGGTGTGTCATCAGATGACATGCAGCCGGCAAATGCGACTGTCACTGCCAAGATGAGAACAAGAACCAATCCCAATCCTTTGTAATTCATCAGACCAGTTTCTATGCATAACTGTTTATTATGTCTTATGAATTGAGCGTAAGGAGAATGGGGGGTGAGATGAGATGAGATGAGATGAGATGAGATGAGATGAGATGAGATGAGATGAGA
>CAZFXY010000107.1:0-5870 GCA_964523185.1 uncultured Methanoculleus sp. | reverse complement strand
GCAATAACAATAACAATAACAATAACATGGAAGTTTGTTCAATATCGCCGGAATCGAACTGAGCGTTTACCTTTTCTCTGCTCACCGTGTTTCGACAGAAGGATCCTTCATATTGAGACTATATGGAAACTATATGGGAGCTATAGGTAAACGAGGTAAAATCGTATGAATAAGTGAGAAACAACGTGATAGCTTGCATCCGGTGGTAATTTGTAATGGATAATGTACGAATCATACTATCTCGCTTATACGAGACATATGAGGATTGACTTGCCACGAGACAGACTAAAAAAAAAGGGGTTAAAGAATATTAGTTTTTATAGGTACTTGTGCCCAGTTTGGGTAGGAACTCATTGTCGCATTCTACACGAATTGCGTGTGAGAACAGCGCAAGTGGAATGTCCATTGGACAAAGCTCTTCGCACTGTCCGCAGTTAATACATGAATCACCAATGTGGGCAAGACGCCTCAGGTGGAACATTGGGTTTGGCGGGATGCGTCCAATAGGCACCATGTATGAGTCCTTTCTCAAATCTACCGCTACCGGTGAACAGACCGGACAGTTCTCAATACATGAATAGCACTTGATACAGCGTGAAGTGGCCTCAGAGATTGTTCCAAAGAGATCTTCACTCAGCTCGCTAAAGTCATTCTTGCGCCATTTTTCACCAAGCTTGTGCATTGAGGACTCAACCTTTCCGCGAATCTCAACACCCTTGGGGATTGGCGCTTCTGCTACTAATGCCCCTGCCCTTTGTGCACGATCTAAGAGTACTGCCCCTCTATCGCTGCATACCTCAACAAATGTGGCTTTACCAGCCTTTTCACCGATGACGCCCCAGTTTCCGCATGCAAGATCTGCCTGGCGTGGGATTTTATACACACAGCGGCGACAGTTCGTTCTCCGACCATAGTCTGCCTCTTCGAGCTCATCCATGGATATGCCCTTGTGGCCACCCTCGTACTCGATGATAAACTGGCCTTTGTCGATCTCTTCTTTGATCACGTCGTTTGGATCAACACCAAATTTATCTGCGATCATCTCCCGGGCAGTGATGGGGCTGACGGAACCTCCACAGTTCAGGCCGATCATATACACGTTGTTGAGATTTACCTTGCCTCTCTTTGCAAGTTCGAGGAGAGCCATTGTATCACAGCCCTTGAGGGTAACCGCAACTTTTAGGTTGTTTGCACCTGCGAGATATTTCTCAAGGGTCTTTGCAATAAGCGTTGTACCACAGTGAAGGGAACCCGCACAGTTTTCTATCTCTGCCGGGTCTGTGACAAGCGTTGGGACAGCGTCATATATGTCAACGCCTTTTCTGACGGCAAGAACTGCATCAACCATGTGGCTCTCAAGAGCGTATTTCAGAAGAGCTGATACCGCTCCACCACACTCTCCCTTTTCCTGAATGCCTGCGTCAGTCGCAGAAACATAGTACATGTCGCCGGCCTTCACGACAGGCTTCTCAATGACACATCCTTCGGCATATCTTGGCCTTTCAGTTACGAAGAAGTCTTTATTTGTCATAATTCAGGCCTCCATTTTTTTTACGTTAATGGCACAAGCCTTATACTCAGGTGTCTTGGACACGGGATCATACACGGTGTTGGTGATCCAGTTTGCCCGGCACTCCCAGAAGTGGAATGGCATGAACATGACTCCTTTTTTAATGTCAGGTGTCACACGGGCTCCGACTGCAACTTGACCGCGGCGTGAGTAGGCAATGATCATTTCATTATCTGCAATACCGAGTTCCTTTGCATCTTCCTCATTAATCTCAATCCAGCCTGTCGGACAGTCACGGTTGAGATTCTTTGACCGGCGTGTCATGGTGCCGGATGGCCAGTGCCAGATTGTCGCTCCGGTGGTGAGGATAAACGGATATTCCTTGTCGGTCTGCTCTGCCGGTGGTCTGTGCTCAATCGGTGAGAACAGTGCCTTTCCTTCTGGCATTCCGTTGAATCTCTCAGAGTGGAGAACCTTTGTTCCAGGGTGGTCTTTTGTTGGGCATGGCCACTGGAGACCTTCTCTCTCGAGCCGGTCGTAATCCATACCTGAATACTGTGGAGTGAGTGCTGCCATTTCATCGAATACTTCTGAAGCATTCTCCCATGCAAACTGATCTCCGTATCCCATCTTTGCAGCGATTCCGGCGATAATCTTCCAGTCATGCATGGCGATGCCGGGACCTTTTTGTGCTTCCCTCCACTTCTGGACACGCCTTTCTGTGCATGTCTGTGTGCCGTCCTTTTCTGCATAACAGGTAGCAGGCAGTACAACGTCTGCATACTGTGCCGTCTCTGTCAGGAAGATATCCTGGTGAACAAAGAATTCAGCATTCTGGAGTGCTTTTTCAACGTGGGCGATATTTGGATCGGAGATAATCGGATTCTCGCCCATGATGTAGAGACACTTGACTTTCCCGGGTTCATCTGCAAGCGTGTCAAGCATTTCAGGGATTGCAAGACCTACTTTTGCAGGAAGCTTGTCGCCCCATGCATCTTCAAATTTCTTTACAGATACCGGGTCAGTGACTTTCTGATATCCGGGGAATACATTGGGGAGTGCACCCATGTCGCAGGCACCCTGCACATTGTTCTGTCCACGCAGTGGGTTCACACCTGTACCGGGCTGACCCATGTTGCCGGTGAGCATCTGAAGGTAACCGATTGAACGGACGTTGTCCACACCAACGGTGTGCTGGGTGATACCAAGGGTATATACTGCGGTTGTCTTGTCAGCTTCATGAATCCACTGGCATGCAGTCTTGATGTCTTCAACAGGCACTCCTGTGATCTTTGACACATTCTCAAGACGGTATTTGTCCTGCATTACACAGGCCTTGAAATCCTCATACCCCAGAGTGCGGTCGTTGATAAACTCTTTATTTTCCCAGCCATTTTTGATGATGTACTGCATCATACCGTTAAGGAGGGCAATGTCTGTACCAGAGTAGTGCTGGATGTGGAGATGTGCCTGTTTGGCTGTGGGTGTCCGGCGCGGGTCACATACAATGATCTTTGCACCGTTGCGCTTTGCCTGCATCAGCCTGCGGCCGGCAAGGGGGTGAGCCTCAAAGTTGTTGCTGCCGATGATAAATGCACAGTCAGCGTCAGCAAGGTCGCTGATTGAGTTCGTCATTGCGCCAGATCCAAAGACCTGTGCAAGGCCTGCAACTGTTGATGCGTGACAGAGACGTGCGCAGTGGTCAACATTTGGAGTCTTTAATACAAGACGGCCGAGTTTCTGCATTGCATAGTTGTCTTCGTTTGATGCACGTGCACACGAAATTAATGCAAACTCTTCTCCGCTGTACTGTTTGAACTTACTTGCAATAAGATCAAATGCCTCTTCCCATGTTGCCTCGACAAATTCGCCGTCTTTTTTGATCATAGGGGTTTTCAGGCGGTCCGGTGCATTCACAAACTGATGAGCATACATCCCTTTTGGACATAATTTTCCCTCATTAATGGGTGAACGCTGGTACGGTGCTACGCCGATCACCTTCTCGTCTTTCACGACAAGATTGAACGAACATCCTGTTCCACAATAGGGACAGGTTGATTGAACGTACTTTAAATCCATAGTCTAACCTCGAACATGAGAATATTGGGACAACGGATGATAAATATTCCGATATAAAACGCATTAAATATATAAATAATTAATTTCGCAGCTATGTAAAGCATTAAATATTTACAATCGGGGATTAACGGTGGAAATTGAACCTGGGCATTGTTTTTGTCACGCCGAACATCCGCATGAAACACCCACATTTTTCGCAACAATCAACCAACAGATCTTATATCTTTACGCAAATATCAACAATATGCCATTCATTGAAGAATTTGATGCTGAATCAATCGTTTCCGCCAACCATCTCGAGGCATCTTGCCCGGACCTGTGATTCATTTCGTTAAACCAGTCAGCCCCCTGCAACCACTATACACACCCGGATGAATGGTGATACAATCGTAAGGGCGGTATATTTTTATGAACCTTTTATCGTTAACATGGGTCAACAAACGAGGATATAATCATCATACATAGCCTTAACTGGATATATGATAAATTAAATAATACAAATCTTTTCAACTGACATCAACTTATTTCATTACGTGATCAACCATGGCATTTACATTCTTTTTCAGGGATCTTCAGACACTGCAGACGATTATCGATTACATGCTCCCCACATTTAGATCGCGGCGGTACATCAACATCTGGAGTGCCGGATGCGCTATGGGCCAGGAGCCCTATACCATCGCCCTGCTCCTGAGGGAAAATATGGGCCAGATGATATTCAGGAATGTCAAGATATACGCAAGCGATCTCGATCCTTCAGACACGTTTGGTAAAATCATCAAAAACGCCAGTTATCCGGAAAATGAGCTTCAGAGGATGCCAAAAGATATTTTTGAAAAACACTTCCTCCCGGATGAGAATACACCCGGCAATTACCGGGTCTCCGATGAGATCAAAAAACGTCTCGAGTTTCAGAAGCATGATCTCCTCAGTTTCGAGCCATTCAGAGACAATTTTTCTTTGATCGTCTGTAAAAATGTGCTTCTCCATTTTACGGAAGAGGACAGAAGCCGGGTTATCAGGATGTATCACCGATCACTTGGTGAAGGCGGATTTTTATTAACAGAACACACTCAGAAACTGCCGGAAGATGCCGAAGATCTCTTTGAGCAGATTGTTCCCAATGCCCGTGTATACCGAAAAATTTCCGTCAAAGAATGAAGATTATTAACCTGACCAAAGGCACCACCGTCTATACATCAAATGTGTATCTCGTTACCGGCACATGGAATGCAATAAAGGATCAGAATACGCTGATCGATGTCGGAAGAGATCCAACAGTATTCGACAAAATCAATAATGCGTCCACAGGAGTGGGCAAACACAAGGTAGATCAGGTCATCATCACCCACAACCACTATGATCACGCCTCTCTTCTGCCACAGATACGGGAGGCGTATCAGCCAAAAGTATTTGCTTCCTCTCAATACCTCAAAAATGTCGACACCGTGGTCAGGGACGGGGATCTGCTGAGAGTTGGCGATGAAACAGCTGAGATTATCCACACACCCGGCCACAGTTCTGATTCAATATGCATCTATTGCCGCGAAAGTTGTACACTCTTTTCCGGAGACACACCACTTGTCATCAGATCTGATGACGGAACCTATGAGAGTGATTTTGTTCATGCACTTGCAAATATCTGCAAAAAAAACGTGTCTGTCATCTACCCGGGTCACGGGGATCCTCTGCATCACAACTGCAAGGAGCTCCTGCAAACATCACTCCGGAATGTACAGTCAGCGATGCAGAAACATGCATGACCCGTGGGGTGCAGAACACCATGTATTTTTCCCAAACCACCGGAATAATCGGCACATACGATATTGCAAAGCAGGCCTGCATACACTCAAAAGCAGGATAGTAATCGGATTTAGGAGCGGTTTCGATTCATTCCAGGGGTTTTCAGAAAAAATATTTTATTTTCCTTATATTCAGTTTGCGCACAAGGTGCACCGCGAAAGAGATGCTTTGACGAACATCATTTTCGATATCATTTTTTGCATTGAATGAAGATCACATCCTCAATACTCTGTAGGTAAGGCTTTGAAGAGCGTCCAATGACGCGACTACCCCCGATGCTTATAAATAAGGTCACCAAGGATTTTTTCCATGTCGAGCCAGATAACCAGCCCCTCTTCCTTATCCTCTCCCTTCCGGACTTTAATAACCCCCTGGATAAATCCACGGGAGTCATATGACAGATTCTCACCCATCTGCTCGATATCATCTTCAGAAACCACATTAACTGAATGCACCTCATCGACAATGATCCCGACAC
>CAZFXY010000106.1:0-5892 GCA_964523185.1 uncultured Methanoculleus sp. | reverse complement strand
ATCGCTACCTTGGCATGGTAGAGGCCGCGGGTTCAATTCCCGCTCGGTCCATTTTAGTTTTTTTATTTTTCCCTTGGTTCATCCATCTGCGTTTCAGATGGTATTTGTTTTTAGAACGAAATCCCTTTGGAATACATGCGGGATAACGGTCTGATTTTTAAAAAATGCTGTAGTTTACAGGGTATTGCAATGATTTATGTCATCATCCCCCCGTCCTTTTCCAAAGCCTTTTAGGGCTCCGGGTGCATTAAATCTTAGGTATCTGCATGGGAATGAAAGACTGGATTATTCCACAGGACAAACAATTTTTTGACCTACTGGAGGAATCAGCTGATAACGTTCGGGATGCAGCTGAATTTCTTGTGTATATGGTCGAAAATTATGACGACCTGAAAAATAAGTGTCACAAAATGAAAACCTATGAGCATAAGGGAGATAATATTACCCATAATATTTACCAGCTGCTCAACAAATCGTTCATTACACCTTTAGAACCGGATGAAATCTCACGCCTTGCCTCCTCATTGGATGATATCCTCGATTTCATCGATGCTGCCACCCGGATGATGTATCTCTATGGCATTCCGGAAACTGACCGCTACATCGTTGAATTATCAAAGCTGATTCTGCACTCTGTTGAAGAAGTTCAGTCTGCAGTGAGAGGTATTCGGAAGCTGAAGAATCATAAGGAGATTGATGATCGATGTATTGAAATAAATCGTCTCGAGAATCTCGGAGACGAAGTTCTGGGTCAGGCAATCCAGGCAATATTCAAGTGTTCTGATGCAATCCGTGTCATCAAATATAAGGATATTTACGAGATGCTCGAAAGCGCGACTGATCGTTGTGAAGACGCTGCAGACGTGCTGAGCGATATTGCGATACGTCACACCTGATGTGAAATATGGATCTTCTGATAATCGGACTGGGTATTTTTCTGGCACTGGCATTTAACTTTGCCAATGGCCTGAATGATGCAGCAAATTCAATTGCAACGATCATTGCGACAAAATCCCTGTCCCCGCTCAAGGCAGTAGCGCTGGCCGCATTCTGTAACCTTCTGGGCCCGCTGATCTTTACCACAGCCATTGCTGCAACGATTGGAACGGGTATTGTTGGTCCTGGTTTTTTGACGACCCATATGCTTTTGGCGGCAATGCTTGGCGCCGTTCTCTGGGTTTTTATGACATCAATGCTGGGAATTCCGGTATCCAGTTCGCATGCACTCATTGGTGGTCTCTTAGGTGCCGGTATTGCGGGTGCCGGTGTCGGAGCGATTCTCTGGCCTGCATGGGATCTTGTGGTAACGATTGCGCTGGCAATGACGGTCGGTGGATTATTCAGTGTGTTTGTGTATATTGCCATTGCCACTCTGCGTAAAGATGAATGGAGGGGTAAGATACCTCTGGCCTTTCTGGTAGGGGCCACCGTAATTATTCCCGCGCTTATCATTGGTGGTTTTATTGAGGTCTCCGGCATTCTTGCGGTGGTGATATTTATTGTCATATCGCCGATGCTTGGCCTCATACTGTCCTTTTTGATTGGTCTTGTTATCATGCATCTGGGGGAAAACCAAAATCCGTCTCTTCTGAATGCGGTTTTTAAGCCTCTCACCATCGCGGCAGGAGCATTCCAGGCGGTTGGGCACGGTGCAAATGATGCCCAGAATGCGATGGGTGTTATTACCGCCATGCTTCTTGCCGGTGGAGCACTGTCGGAGTTTTCTGTGCCCCTCTGGGTAATTCTTGCGTCATGTGGTGCAATTTCCCTGGGTACCCTTCTTGGAGGGTGGCGGGTTGTTGATAAGATGGCGAACAAAATTACAAAAATCCGTCCATATCAGGGTTTCTCTGCTTCAATGGCAGGAGGGTTGGTGCTTTCTGTTATGACATCTCTGGGGGTGCCCGTATCTACGACGCATGCAATAACGGGTGCTATCATGGGTGCCGGTGCAACACGTGGGTATGCGTCTGCTGTGAGATGGGGTATTGTCCGTGAGATTGTAGTGGCATGGATCATCACTATTCCGGCAACCGCTGTTGTCACCTTGCTGGTGTATGTCCTGTATGCCTCCGTTTTCCTGTAATCACTGTTTTTCTGTAATCACTCCTTTTTTTCTCCTTGATTCATTGACAATGGAATGATCTCAAAAAACGTGTGGCAGCGTGACTGATTCTGGTATTGCATATCCTGCCGGAGTCACACGGGAATTGTTTCACTGTTTTTTAGGGGGGCATGCCGGCAATACCACCAGAGAATGAGCACGTGCAGCATTGACCATGAATGGCTCCCTATAATCACGATTCAACATCCCTGCAAGGAGGTCCCGGTCTTTAGGCCGGGGCAGTTGACGCTCTCCTCTGAATCCTGAAACAAAAAGGGTATCGTGCATGCCATCTATAATTCTGCCTGTCAGCCCCGTATAAAATAATAGAGTGAGTACATGGATGTCCTGATTTTTCTCATCGTTCTCGAAGTAATTGGTCTTGTTACATTCCCGATAACGCTGAGCCTTGCCGGGCATCTCCGAGACCGCGGTTCCTCGCTTGCCCGGCCGTTTGGGATCATCATCATCTCCCTTGTTGCCGGGCTGCTCTCGTTTCTTTGGCTGGTTCCGCTCACTACCGGCGTATATGCAGGTCTGCTCGTGCTCGCAGTTCTGGCTGCATTCATGGTATACCGCCACCACAGTGACCTGCGACATCTGGTTTTGAAACAGGGCGCAGGGCATCGTTTCATTGCAGCCCTCCGCTGCTGTTACCAGAAGACAGACAGGGACATGCTGATACAGGAAGGGATATTTGTTTTGACCTTCCTTTTCGCAACACTCTTTCTGATGCATAAACCCGAGATATTTTTTGGATATTCAGAAGACTTCATGAACGCCGCATTTCTCCAGACGACACTGCAAACTGATTTTCTCCCTCTGTTGGATCCCTGGTTTGCCGGCACAAATCTGCCCTATTACTTTTTCGGACATCTGGCCGCCGCTGTCCTTGTCGTGCTCTCCGGTGTGCAGGCTACCGTCGGGTATAACCTTGCCGTCGCCGCCTTTTTTGCCATCGGCGTGCAGACGGCGTTTGGCCTCGGTCTCAATCTGACAAAGAGGCGGCTCTACGGTGCTGCGGCAGCGTTTCTTACCATGGTGTCCGGTTTTCCGGCAGGGTTCGTGCAGCTGCTGTCATATCTGCGTGAAACGGGTAGCCAGTGGTTCCATACTCTCCCTGGATCGCTCACCGAATGGTTCTCATCATTTGACTTCGCAGCCGCAACATGCACCATTCCTGACACGATACATTTTTATCCGTTCTTTACCTTTCTCCAGGGAGATCTGCATGCGCATTTCGTATCGATTCCCTTTTTGCTGACCCTCATCGGGCTGTGTCTTGCATTGTCAAAAAAATTTTCATGGATAACATTTACATCAGCTCTTGTCGTCACCGTCTTCCTTGTCGGTTTGAATGCCTGGAACCTTCCCGTATCTCTGTTCCTGCTTGCCTGGGCCGCATATGGTGCCAAGAAGGAGAAGAAGAGGGCATTTCTCTGTGTCATCGGACTGTTAGGCTGCATCTTTGCGGCATCGCTTTTTGTGGGACTGGTGGGGATTGTGGATCCCGGGCAGAAAACAGATCTCTCCTCATTTCTTGTCCTATTCGGGGTTTTTGCTTTTATATCGATCATATATCTCATAGATTCACACATATTTTCCCGGAGTGAATTTTCCCTGAATAAATTTTCCCGGAAAGAATTTTCCCTGAATAAATTTTCCCGGAAAGATGGTCTCATCGTGGCATTGGGTATCATTGTGGTGATCATCGCTTTTGTATTGAACTTCCCGCTGGCGGTACTGCCACTTTTTGCCATTCCGTTCTTTTACCGTGCATGGTTTGAAGAAGAATACCCGGCCCTTCTTGCAGGTATTGCGCTGCTTATGATTGCCTTCTGTGAAATATTCTTTGTCAACGACTCCTACGGTCCGCCGTTTGAGCGGATGAACACCGTAATGAAATTCTATCTGCAGGCATGGGTATTCTGGGGGATTGCATCTGCGTACTTCCTCTTCAGGACAAAGAACAGGGTCCTGGTGGCAGGGGCGGTCGTTTTGATCGTGATCGCCGCCGTTCACCCTGTGGGGACGCTTGTATCAATGCCAAATAGGGATTATATGGGCAATACCGAGACACTGACGCTTGACGGGATGGTATGGCTCAAAGAACAGAAACCGGACGATTACCACGCACTATGCTGGCTCCGGGAGAACGCACAGAGCGGAGAGGTGGTGCTGGAAGCTCCGGGAGACGCGTATACCTATTCATCACGGGTACCGGCCTTTACCGGTCTGCCCACGGTTCTCGGGTGGCGTTCCCACGAAGCGATGTGGGGACGGGGGTGGGGAGAGATTGAGCAGCGGTCTACCGACATCGACTGCATGTATACGGAGGGTTCCCCGGAATTACGTGCACAGTATCATGTGCGCTACATCTTCGTTGGGGAAACAGAACGGGAGAAGTATGGGCAGGACCTGGAAACGCTTACAACGTGTGATGGAATCACACTCGCATACCGGTCAGGAAATACCCGTGTATACCGTGTTACCTGAAACGGGATATATTGGTGCCGGATTAATGGATGCAGATAATTATTGCTCTATCTTTGAGTGGTCTTATCGGTTGGTATTCATGGAGCGTTTCCCCCTCCCCGCAAGGAGTCCCCGGCCTTCCGGTTTGAGTAGTTGACAACCGGCCATGATGCCAGGGTCATGGCTGAAACGGATGCAGGGGCAAGGGTTAAGAGACAGGGTAGTATTAGGGTTTTAGGAAATTAGATTATGTCCGGGCAATATGAATGATACACTTGCGCCCGGAACCCTGAACAGCATAGTAAAACAGGCAGGAATGAAGGAGAGGAGATAGCTGTATACATTTTTGATTATTGTTGAGAAGGTGGATAACACCTCTTTCCGTAGATTCCCCGGATCTTCCGGGATGTGTCGCAACAGGTAAGACTCGTGAGGAAGCAGAAGCGAATATGCACGAGGCGATTGCATTTCATATTGAGGGTGTAAAGGAAGACGGCCTTCCAATTCCTGAAGGCACATCATCTGCGTCCTGATGAACGTTTATATCCTAGGTTCACGTATAACGGGCAAAAATCCGGAGATTTAAACCCCAAAAAACGGGTTTTTTCCTGTTTTTCACCGAGTCTCCTTAAAAAAGCGGCAGTACTCCGATATCCTGCACCCATCACATTGCGGTTTCTTTGCAGTGCAGACGGTTCGCCCGTGGGATATCAACAGGTAATTGATGTATTTCCATTGTCTCTGTTCAAAGAGGGCCATGAGATCTTTTTCAATGGCATCCGGCCCTTCTGCATCAGAAAAACCAATCTTTTGGGAAAGCCGCTTTACATGCGTATCCACCGCAATCCCCACATTTTGCCCGAATGCATGGTTTAAGACAATATTTGCGGTCTTCCTGCCGACTCCCGGCAGGCTGACCAGCATCTCCATACTTTGGGGCACCTCGCCATCGTAGTGCTCAGCAAGGGCCCGGGCGGTTGCAATGATGTTCTTTGCTTTGGTATGGTAAAACCCGGTTGAACGGATGATGGATTCCACGTCTGTCTGAACGGCATCTGCCAGTGCGTATGCATCAGGGTACGTTTGGAAAAGAGAATCGCGAATCTGATTTACCTGCCTGTCCGTTGTCTGCGCGGACAGAATGGTGAGAATAAGAATCTGGAAGGGATTTTCAAATTCAAGAAAAGATACCATGCCATGATTGACCGGATACTCTTCTGCAAGAATACAAAGAATCAGGTCTGCTTCTTCCTGAATCATCATAATAATAGATGGGGCAGGGCAGATTCGAACTGCCGTCAAAGCGTCCCAAA
>CAZFXY010000105.1:0-5983 GCA_964523185.1 uncultured Methanoculleus sp. | reverse complement strand
GCGTGAGGCGCTTGCAAAGATCTATGAACTCAAAAAGAAGATGTGACAGGATGTACGCCAATGCCTGAAAAAAGAGATACAGGCGTGATCCGCCTGTTAGATGATGAGACCGTTAACACGATCGCTGCCGGCGAAGTGATTGAACGACCTGCATCGGTGGTGAAAGAACTGGTGGAGAATGCGGTGGATGCCGGTGCGGATATGATAAAGGTGGATATCACCACAGACACGCAGTATGTTACCTCAGTTCAGGTCACTGATACCGGGTGTGGCATGCACGCATCCGATGCAAAGATGTCGTTTGTCCGTCATGCAACCAGTAAGATTCGCGATTCTGATGATCTGTCACGGATCCATACCATGGGTTTCAGGGGTGAGGCACTGGCAAGTATTGCTGCGGTAGCGCGGGTAACGCTGACAACACGGGCAGAAGACACTGAGGTGGGCACGGAAATTGTTATCGAAGGCGGAGAGATACTCTCCGTATCTGACGTTTCAGCACCACAGGGCACAACAATACGCGTCGATAATATCTTCTTTAATACTCCTGCCCGCCGAAAATTTCTGAAGTCCCGTCAGACAGAGCTGTTTCATATCTACCGTGCAGTGGAAGCAGAAGCTTTTGCTCATCCGGAATCTGCCTTTCGTCTGAGAGTGAACGGAAAAGAGAAACTCAGAACCCAGCGCACGACAGCGATGATGCAGACCATTACGCAGGTGTTCGGAACGGATCTCTCTTCACGGATCATCCCTGTCAGTGCAGGCACGCCGATAATGAGAGTGGATGGCGCCATTGTCCGCCCCGAGGACTGTCGTCCGAATGCAGGTGAAATCCATCTCTGTGTGAACGGACGCCCGGTCACCTCACCCCAGATTGTCAGAGCCATTCGTGCAGGGTATGGCACTCTCATTCCCAAGGGAAGGTTTCCCATGGCATATCTGAGTATCAGGATTGACACGTCTCTTGTCGATGTGAATGTGCATCCCGCAAAACGGGAGATTCGTCTGACCCGGGAAAAAGAGATCATCAAAGATATTGCTGACGCCATCCGCGACACCCTTCAGACAACGGATCTGATATATGACGGCACGCCTGCAAGCGCTCCAGACCCCCCTGCATCGGTGCAGGCATCGGTGTACACCCATCATCTCCCGAAACAAAGCCCGGGGGTCTCGGGGGTCTCTGAGTCTATTCCCGGGGCTGTCAATAGAACGTCCGGATTCGCACCGTCTGAGGGATTTCATATCCGATATGCGACTACCGATAAGCAACTGCGCCTTACAGGGGGTATGGACGAAGACGCCGGGGTGAATCTTTTGCCCGCGATGCGCATCGTCGGGCAGGTGGCAGACCTCTATATTCTGGCAGCATCGCGTGACAATGACGAACTGTTCATTATCGATCAGCATGCGGCCCATGAACGTATTCTCTATGACCAGTTATGCCAGCGAAGGGATGCCGGTGTTCAGAGGCAGGAATTGTTGGTACCACTGGTTGTTGAACTAAATCCCGCAGAAAAGATGGCTATTTCAGCAAACATTGACATTTTGCTGGAACTGGGGTTTATTGTAGATGAATTCGGGCCTGATACATTTGCCATAAGGGCCGTGCCAATGGTGCTTGGGAAACGGCTGGGAACGGAGATGATCCATGATATTGTCTCTGATCTGGTTGTTGAAAGCCGAAAATCAGCCGATGAACGCTGTGAACGCATCATTGCAACCATTGCGTGCCGGGGGGCAATCAAAGGAGGTAGTCCCTTGTCACCGGAGCAGATGGAACGTCTCATTCTTCAGCTGTCCCATACCAGTGAACCCTATACCTGCCCGCATGGACGCCCGGTTATTCTCTCCTATTCAGAAAAGGAACTGGACCGCATGTTTCACCGGACATGATTGTTTGGCATCACGGTCTCTGAGAGTTTCTGCATTTTTTCCTTTTTTTGGTACCGTTCCATACTAAAGACTGCAGAGATCATGGGTGATCCGAAAGACGACCAGCCGTTCCCCTTCTGCCACATCCTCCCCGACAATATAGGAAAGAAATCCCTGTTCTGCAAAGAGTTCACGTGTCTCCTGAATACCTGTCAGCGCTGAAACCAGAAGCAGCACGCGTCCATACGGGTGAAGAATATGATGCAGTTTGGATGCAAACTCACGGATGACTGCCCTGCCGTCCAGACCTCCGTCAAGTGCATATTCCAGCCAGTCGTCAATCCGTTCACTCTTTAATGTTGGAAGATAGGGCGGGTTGAACAGTATCAGACTAAACGGTCCTTTTAGCCCGGCATAGAGATTTGTACGAACGACGTCCACACCCATGGCATGGGCCATCCTGCAGGCATGGGGGTTCACATCGGTTGCAACAACACACCGGGCACGTTCATTGCATGCCTGTGCAATGATACCGCTTCCGGTTCCTACTTCCAGGACCGTATCATCGTTCCGGATTTCCTGTACAACCGCTGAAAGAAGCAGATAAGTGTCAGTTTCTGGCTGGTATACCTGCTCATGAAATTCAGGTGTTTTTGGGTTCATTTCTGCGTTCTCTTTCATATACATTGTCTCTTCCCGGATATGGTTTCTCTCCCCGGATGTTCCATGACAGTTAAACGTGAGGAGATGCTACATAATATTAGCGTATGGATATCATCGTGGGGAAGGCAAACGGGCGGGATTTTAGCATTAATGCTCAGGAACTGGTCACCGGAAGAACCTGTATCATTGCACAGTCCGGAGCGGGAAAAAGCTGGACAATCGCGGTTCTTTGTGAACAGCTCTGCCGCTACCATATTGGGTTCTGCATCATTGACACTGAAGGGGAGTATTTTTCTCTGAAAGATCGGTTTGACTTGACCTGGATCGGGGCAGATGATGAGTGTGATTATGATATAGAGCGGATTGATAATCTCAAGGAAATTCTTCGCGATTCAATCAATTCCGGTATTCCCATCATTTATGATGTGTCCGAGGTGGAGATGACCGAAAAAGTTTCCCGGCTGGCTGATATTCTCTATGATCTTGCAACCGAAGAACGCAAACCATACCTTTTGATCGTTGAGGAAGCGGATAAGTTCATTCCGCAGAGCCGTGACTCCATTAAAAAAATTGAAGAAATCTCACGCAGGGGGAGAAAACGCGGACTTGGTCTGATGGTGGCAACCCAGCGGCCCGCGATTGTCACGAAAAACGTGCTCTCTCAGTGCAACAACCAGATAATAGGAAAACTTTCGATTGAAAATGATCTGAAGGCAGTAGATCTCTTTTTTGGTTCCAAACGTGAGGTTGAAGAATTATCATCCCTGAATCCCGGTGATTTTTATGTGATGGGTGGGCTTACCCGGGAGAAGACACGGATGAGGTTTGGGAAGCGGGAGACGAAACATCGTGGTCTCACCCCGATTCTTGCGCCACGAACGCCTGATCCGGTTCAGGAGGATAATGACGAAGTGAGTGAAACATCCTCTGAAAGGATGCAGGGTGCAGCAATGACTCCGGTGGCATTGGATCATGAGGTCACATCTCTTGATGATGAACCTGAATGCCTGCTGCCCGACTCCTTTTCCGAACCCCGGGAGACAAAAGCAAAGCCCAAACCCAAACAGAAATCAGGCCCCCGCGTCCGCACAAAGAAAACACCCTCTCCCTCTCCCCTTGAAGAGCGTGCACTCCCTGTGAGAATTGAGAGGGATGAGGCCCTCAATATCGCGGGAGGGACGACAAAAAAGAAAGGCCTGCTCTTTGGAACACATGAACGTCTGGTATCAGCTGAACTGGTGTACTGGCCGCTCTGTCTGTTTCAGGTGCGCTACATCAGCGGTAAAATCCGAAAAATAACCCAGGAAACTTCGTTTATCATTGATGCAACCAAGGGGTGGTGCACAGATATGTCCGAAGGCCTGAGGTTCCGTGCCTGTTTCAGTGACTATATCGGGCTCTCGGAGGACGCGATTCGCGTACTGGATGCATTTTCCATATCAGGTGAGACAGCAGCAGAGATTGAGGCTCATACCCGTCTTTCATCCGAGGTGGTTACAGATGCGATATCTGAACTCAGCACAAAAAAACTCATCACGGAGAGCGAGATGGCGGCGGGCCGGGAAGTATGGGTGCCGCTTGTCTGTCAGGGGATGCCGCGCCTGGGTACAGGGACGGTCAGACTTCCGGCGGCATTGGAAACACTTGACCGGGGCACCGTCCTTGAACGCATTGTTCATGAACAAGACATCCGGACCATTCTGAAAGTAATGCAGCCAACAGCAGAGATCATCTCATGCCTGCTGTTTTCCTGTCCGGTGTATGAAGTAAAGATTTCATCATCCATTGGTGAGAAAACACTATTCATTGACGGTTTTGTTGGGAAGAGAGTGCTTGTGGCACGTTAAAAATGTTTATCTGTTTTTTTCCAGAGAACCCGCATTTGCAATTTTTGCAAAATCGCTCAGCGAAATTTCCTCCGGCCTTTTTGCAAGAATATCGTCCGGAATGTTTTCTTCAATCGCTGCCACACGCTCTTTTCCGATAATGCTTTCCGATGTCCGCAACGCCTTGCGAATCGTCTTTCTGCGATGAGAAAAGAGTTCACGCACCACAAGCGCGTAAAACGGGTGGTCATCTATCGGATGTGGTGGTGCCCGGGGGATGATGCGTATCACCCATGACTGGACAGCAGGTGGAGGGGAGAATGCCTTTGCTGAAAGCTGCATAATGGGTTTTGCTTTTGCATACGTCTGAACCATAACAGAAAGCCTGCCTACACCAGGGGTGCCGGGAGGAGCAATCATTCGCTGACCGAATTCTTTCTGGTACATCAGGATTGCCTCCTCAAACCCTGCCTCAAGAAGTCTGAAAGTAATCTTTGAGGATGCAGAATACGGGAGATTTGAAACGGATATATCAAACGGAGGATACTCACACTTTACTGCATTTCCGTGAATGAGGGTAAGTGCCCCGTATCGTATTTCACGGTGAAAACGGTTGTTCAGGTATTCAACTAAACCTGCATCAAGTTCAATTGCCGTCACAATAGCGTCATGATCCAGAAGTGCACGGGTAAGGGCACCTTCTCCGGGCCCAATCTCCAGTACACGTTTCCCTGAAACATCCGCTGCAGAGGCGATCCGTTCAATTGCCTTTTTGTCCGTTAAATAGTGTTGATCGCGAGGTGCTTTCATCGTGAGGTAAAGATACGGTATTTAATATCCGGATCCTGGATCTCTTCCAGCACCCTCTTCACGATCATCTGTTCCGGGCGAGGTAATGCCTTGATTCGTTCACTAATGTCAGAGAAACTTGAAAACGGACGTTTCTCCCGTTGTGTAAGAATTTCCTGCAACAGTTTTTTTCCAATCCCCGGCAGGAGGTGGAGCATGTGGAGTTTAATTGAAATCGGAACAGCAGTATTGTAAAAGGCAACAAACCGCTCCTCATCCTCTTTGACGATACCCTCTACTGCAAATGGTAGTTCCACTTTTGCCGTCTTCGTGAGATCTGCATATCCAATGCGACGCTTTACCCGCTCGATTTTGTTTCGTTCCTTACTGCCGATGTAGACTTCTTCATTTATTGAAATGTCATCGACTTTCGGAACAAGCTCGAGAAGTTTAAACTGGTTTTTCCCAACAGCCTGAAGAATAGGTTCATACTTATATTGTTGCCTCCCGCCCGCCTCTACCCGACCATGGGGCAGATACTCAATAACAACTGCATAAATTTCTTTCTTGTCAGATTGCATGAGGTATCCCTCAGTAATGGGTGATTACCAGTTCAATTATCTCATCAAGTTCTTCGCCAGAGAGAGTAAACCGTTCTTTTGCATAGATAGCTCTGAGCTCATCCCTGCTTCGTGGCATGAGATTTGCGATGCGGTATGCAATATCAGGTTTGATCTTTTCAAGTGTCAACAGACGCTCCACAAGTGAACGTGCGTTGTCTGGACTTGTTTT
Organism: uncultured Methanoculleus sp.; assembly: GCA_964523185.1. Taxonomy (GTDB): domain Archaea; phylum Halobacteriota; class Methanomicrobia; order Methanomicrobiales; family Methanomicrobiaceae; genus Methanogenium. The sequence continues at coordinate 38 of CAZFXY010000105.1, read as the reverse complement.
TGCTAACTGGTTGGCATGTTCGATACTCCTGCGGAGTT
>CAZFXY010000104.1:0-6044 GCA_964523185.1 uncultured Methanoculleus sp. | reverse complement strand
GCTCCTTCTGGGATACCGACAATATTTACGCACAGGTCAAGGCACAGCACGCGGGCAGCCCTCCCTGGTTTTTTGTGGATGGCCCTCCTTATACCACCGGCCACATTCATCTCGGCACGGCATGGAATAAATTAATCAAGGATTCTATTCTGCGGTTCCGCCGCATGCAGGGCTTCGATGTCATCGACCGGGCAGGCTATGACATGCACGGCCTTCCCATTGAGGTAAGAGTAGAACAGGAACTCGGCTTCTCCTCCAAAAAGGACATTGAGACCTATGGAATCGAGCGCTTCATCGAGAAATGTAAGGACTTTGCCATCACCCACAAGGAGATCATGTCGGATCAGTTCCGCAGTCTGGGTATCTGGATGGACTTCACCAACCCCTACCAGACCATCACCCCCGACTACGTGGAGGCGGCGTGGTGGACCCTGAAACGTGCAGAGGAAAAAGGTCTTCTTGACCGAGGATACCGCGTCGTAAACCTCTGCCCCCGCTGTGAAACCGCCATCGCCGACTCTGAAGTAGAATACTGGGACGAGGAAGACCCGTCCATCTTTGTAAAATTCCCGGTGCAGGATCGTGAAAACGAATACCTCGTCATCTGGACCACCACCCCGTGGACCCTGCCTGCAAACGTTGCCGTGGCCGTCCGCGATGACTTCACCTATGCCCGCGTCCGGGCAGTCAAAGACGGAATTGAGGAGATTCTCTGGATCGGCGAACCGCTTGTTGAAGATGTGCTCCGGAAAGGCCGCTACCAGGACTTCACCGTGCTCCAAACGGTCACCGGCGATGCGCTCATCGGCATGCGCTACCGCTCACCCCTCGAAGAGCAGGTACCCATCCAGAAGGAGATCGAGCACCGGGTCGTCTATGCCGACTTTGTCACCATGGAGAACACCGGTCTTGTGCACATCGCACCAGGTCACGGATGGGACGACTCCATTGTGGGTCAGAAGGAAGGGCTTACCTCCCTCTGCCCGGTCAACAATGCGGGCATCTTTACCGCTGATGCCGGTATCTTTGCCGGTACCTTTGTGAAAAAGGCTGACCCGGACGTGATGGAGGCCCTCGGAGACCATCTGCTTGCAAAAAAGAAGATTGTCCACCGTTACGGACACTGCTGGCGCTGTAAGACGCCTATCATCATGATCTCAACAGAGCAGTGGTTCATTGCAATCCCAAAAATAAAAGACAAGATGCTCTCTGAGATTGCCCGGGTGAAGTGGCAGCCGGACTGGGCTGGCTCAGCACGTTTCCATGACTTTGTTGAAAACGCCCGTGACTGGTGCATATCACGCCAGCGCTATTGGGGCATCCCGATTCCGGTCTGGCAATGCGATACCTGCGATGCCCGGCGGGTATTCGGAACGGTGGCAGAGCTCAATGAAGCCGCCGGGACGAATCTGACCGATCCGCACCGCCCGTATGTGGACGAGGTAACCATCCCCTGCACCTGCAACGGGACGATGCGGCGGGTCGAAGATATCTTTGATGTCTGGTTTGACTCAGCAATGGCCTCATGGGCCACCCTCGGATTCCCCCGTGAGACTGCAGCGTTCGAGCGCCTCTGGCCGGCGGCGTTCATCACCGAAGGGCAGGATCAGACACGTGGCTGGTTCTACTCCCAGCTGGGCGCATCAGTAATCGCCTTTGATCAGGCACCCTATGAAACAGTGCTCATGCACGGCTTTGCACTGGACGCAGAGGGCCGCAAGATGAGCAAATCCTTCGGCAACGTGGTCGCACCCGAAGAAGTGGTGGCAAAGGTCGGCGTGGACGTGCTCCGCCTCTACGTACTCTCTGCAAACGCTCCGTGGGACGATCTGAAGTTCAACTGGGAAGGAGTCCGGACCATCAACCGGACAATCAATATCCTCTGGAATGTCTACCGGTTCCCGCTGCCCTATATGATCCTTGATGCATTTGCACCGGAAACCGCTGCAGACGGCACATGGGACGGGGAATTTATCCGGGCACACCTCCCGGAGATGCCGGAAGAGGATCGCTGGATCATCTCACGCGTCAACAGCCTTGCCGCCCAGGTCGGTGTAGACGTGGAAAACGGCCTCCTGCACAAGGCCACCCGCGCCTGCCTTACCTGCATTCTCGAAGACGTCTCCCGCTGGTATGTGCAACTGGTCCGGCCCCGGATGTGGCTGGAAGAGGATGCACAGGAAAAACGTGAGGCATATGAGACGATGTACTACGTCATGCGACGCATTTGCACAGCTCTTGCACCGTTTGCACCACATATCACCGAAAATATCTATACAAACCTCCGAACCGACGCAGACCCCGTGAGCATTCACATGCTGCCATGGTTTGCAGGCGATGATGCACTCATCGATGCCACCCTTGAAGCAAAGATGGATGAGATTCGCTCCTTTGACGATGCCGTGGCCACTGCCCGCCAAAACGGCGGCCGCAAACTCCGCTGGCCGATCAGCGATACGTATGTGATCACCGACAGTGATGCCGTGGAGACCGCCATCACACAGATGAATGACCTTGCCTGCCAGCGCGCCAACAGCAGAGCCGTCACCGTTGTCCGCGGTGCATGGGACCGGATGGGCTGGTCTGCAGAGCCCGTGATGCGGGGCATCGGCCCGGACTTCGGCAAAGACGGGTCAAAGGTAAAGGCAGCAATCGTTGCAGCCGATGCCGCAGCCCTGAAAACGGCTATCGAACGGGACGGAAACGTGACCGTGGACGGGTTTTTGATCACGGAAAAGCACATCGCCTTCTCAGAAAAGCTGCCAGAGAACATCTTTGCAGCAGAGATGGAGGGTGCCACCGTCTGCGTGGACATCACCCTCACGCCAACGCTGGAAGGCGAGGGTTTTGCCCGTGAAGTGATGCGAAGAATTCAGGAGATGCGCCGCCAGTTAAACCTCAAGGTGGAAGACTTCATCATCGCAGATGTAACCATCACCGACATGCGTGTGCATGCGCTTCTCGCAGGTATCCATGAAGAAGAGATTGCCGGAGAAGTCCGAGCCACCTCACTTTCCATCACCCCTGCGACAGGAGAGACGAAGGATGAGGGTCTGACTACAGAATGGGATGTGGAAGGAGTCCGGATGATTATCCACATCCAGCAATCACCGGTGTGAAACACCGGTTTTTAGGCCCGGCACAGATGGGGAATCACTCCGTGATTCCCATCACATTCACGTAAAAACTGCTTAAAAAATACATTTCCTCTTTCGCCACCGCTTTCGTCACCACGTTCGCCAGCTCACTCGAGATGAGAACGCAGCCAGGCCTCGCCGTCCGGTTCACTAAAAAGCGGGAGTGCATCATCCGTCACGACCACCCGGCGCGTTGCGGTGACGTGCTCATCGGTGATGGGATTATACCCTTTTTTTGTCACTTCGGTAAAGTAACAGGCAATCCCTCGCCGTTCCCACGCGGGAGTCTTTGCCAGATTGATGCCCCGTTCAAACATCATCTCATGCATTGTCGGCCCTTTCATCCCCCGGAGAACACGCGCTGCCTGCGTTGCCGTCATTCCCTCTGCAATCAGCGCCTGCTGACAGTAACCATTGATGTGGTTGCGCCAGGCCTCCCGCTGGCGCATGCCCATATAGACAATGGCCGCCGGGACGTCTGCGATGAGGACACGGGAGTCAAATGCCACCGGTTCAGCCAGGCCCAGGGCAAGGGTGAGGGCACTTGCCGCATATGAGGCACAGACCGAGTCAATTTTCTCCACCCGCCCGTTAAAGGGCGCAAGGGGAAAGAAGAGAGAAATTTCGTCTGAAAATGTGTAGGCAAACGACGGTTCAAGGCCGGATGACGACAGCAGTTTTTCAGACACCGTTGCCATGGCGTCTGAGAACCTTCGGTCATAGGGCTTTTCAAACCCCATATCCCGGGTAAACCGGTGAAATGCCCGTCCGTCAAGCCGAACGACAAAAGGCGGAAAAATCGAGAGATTTCTGAATATTTCCCGTTCCTGCATACTGGTTATCTCCATAGATCTCTCTTACCACATGAGTCGCAGAACCAAAAGAGGCCTGCCCCGCCCGCCCGGATGCATCACTCCTCTATGATCTCTGACCGGCACATGCCTGCAAGGTGACGGATAATGACAATATCACCAACAGCCCGGATAATGCGGTATGGAATCTTTACTCCCTTGAAGTTCGTGAGTTCAAGCACTTCACGATTCACGTTCCCCAACGCAAGTGACTCCATCTTTTTTGTGTCAACATTAATGATAACGTCCTCCACGTCACCCACATAGACGGCGTTTTCGGTATACACCTTCATCCCGAACAGCTCGGTAATTGCACTTTTCATCGTAATCACTGACAGATATACTCATTAGATATTAAAAGTATAATCCATCCTTATGGACGGTTCCTTTCAGATCGGAAAAATAGCAGGCATACCAATAAAGATTCACTATACCTTCTTTTTGATCATTCCAATCTTTGCCCTCATCATCGGAACACAGATAGAACTGACGGTGAGCCTCGTTGAACAGATATTCGGCCTTTCCGAACCCATTGACACATCCCTCATCACAGAAGGATGGATGCCATATATTCTGGGTGTGTTGGTCGCATTCCTCCTCTTTGTAGGGGTACTCCTGCACGAAATGGCCCATTCCGTGGTTGGCATGCATAGAGGCATGAAGGTCAGCTCCATCACCCTCTTCATCCTGGGCGGCGCTGCGGAGATCGCGGACGGGCCCTCGCTCCAGCCGCGGGACGAACTGCCCATGGCCCTCGCAGGCCCTATGATGAGCCTCTTTATCGGGCTTGTCTCTGAGGGAATCGCATTTCTCAGCCTCATCTCCATCCCTGACCCCGCAGTCGCCGGACTCTTCTTCTACATCTTCGGATACCTTGGTCTGCTCAATATCATTCTCTTTGCGTTCAACCTTCTTCCCGCGTTTCCCATGGACGGAGGACGAGTACTCCGCGCGCTTCTCGCCATCTGGCTTCCAATTGAAAGGGCAACCCGCATCGCAGCCGAGATTGGGAGAGTAATTGCCATCATCATCGGCATTATAGGCCTGCTCACGTTCAACATCATCCTCATCCTGATCGCCGTATTCATCTATCTCGGCGCAGGACAGGAGGTGACCATGATCCGCTATACCCAGCTGCTTGCAGGGGTAACGGTCCGGGACGCAATGTCCTCACCGGTAACCACCGTGCCCGTGGATATGCCGGTCACCGAGGCAATGAACCTGATGTACTCGACCCGTCATCTCGGATTCCCCGTGATGGAACGCGGCAGCCTCGCAGGAATGGTTACCCTGCAGGACATCCAGAGTGCCTCTGGAATCGACAGGGATGCCCTTCAGGTGCGCGACATCATGACGCGTGAGGTAATTACCCTCACACCGGATCATGACCTTTACGATGCCTTTAGAATTCTTGCATCAAATACCATCGGTCGTATACCGGTCGTTGAGAACGGAGAGGTGACCGGCATCGTCACCAGAACAGACATCCTCACGCTGATGGAGATCCGGGAGATGTATGGCACCAAAACCGTTCACGGTGTGCCCAGACCATAGGAATCAGAGGATGAGATAGGGATCCAGCGGCGTCTCACCAACAATTTCCCGGAATGCATCAAGAGATGCAAACGGACGTTTTGCAATGATGGATACCGCCCGTTTCTTTCCGATGCCCGGAATATACCGGAGGGCAGCTGTTGAAAGGGTGTTGACGCTGACCGGAACCGGCAGGGCAGTCACCGACCGCCGCCCATGATCGCAGACAACGGCATCAAGCACCGTTCCTTCGGTGATCTCTGCGGGCATGCCGGTCAGAATGGGATATGACCCCATCTGCCGTCCGAATGACACCCGGCCGCACTCCTCCACATAGATATCACGCAGCAGTGTGCCCGCAGGAAAAACCCGTTGCAGCATTGGGACATCAAACGTCTCGCGCACATGCTCACGAAAGGCGCGGAACCGGGCGTCATGCTCACCAAGTGTATTCTCGTGCCAGGCCTGCGTGCCTTCAAAGGGCATCAGCTGACGGATATTGACCCGACGCACCAGAAGGCCG
>CAZFXY010000103.1:368-6065 GCA_964523185.1 uncultured Methanoculleus sp. | reverse complement strand
ACATCCCGCAACGAGAAGCGTTGCAGCGATTAAAAACCCAATTACAAGAAATTTTTTCATTCCATTTTTTATCAAAATTACACAACCATGTGAAAATGCCCGAATCCCGGATAAAAGGGAACCGGATACATTTAGTCAAATAAACATGCATCAACATCACATATATAATTAGTTATACCACATATTTGCCTCTTTTTTGCAAATTGGGCGCAAAATTAAGGAATTTCAAGAGAGCAGCACCCTCAAAAATACCATTCGTGTACATACTCACATGCAATACGACCGTCTGCGGTTCTCTATCGGAGAATCCACAATATATAATCGCAGGGACGAGAGAATGGCACAAGAGAGCTAATACTGTATTATTTCTCAAATTGCCGACTAAACAAACCAAATAATTCAAAAATACGCTTGATAACGCAAATTACACCATGGCATTCCCTCCTATCCACACGACACCACCATTGCTGCCCTGAGGGAAAAACCACCCCAAATAGTTCACCATCTCAGAGCCCTCTTTCCTTCGATTTTGCGAAATGTTGAGAACGGGAAGACTATGACCATAAGGCAACCACCAATCTTCGCCCATGATTACGGTGTACTGCTCATCCTGCAGGACAAAACTCTTCCGTTACCAAAAAACATAGGGAAAGGCCGTCTGCTCCACTGCTGGAAGACACGCATCTCATCTGATCATACCACGCAAAAAAGGAAAGGATGTCTACTGCCCGACATGCGGACAGCATATCGGTGTGGTGGAACCCGAATGGATCACGATGCATGGCGGGTCATGTACCGTGAAGGGGTCAGCGCTAAAAAAGTAAGGGGATGGACATGATGGTAATGGTGGTGGTAATGGTGGTGGTGGTGATGGTGGTGATGGTGGTGGTGATGGTGGCGGTAATGGTGGTGGTAATGGTGGTGGTGGTGATGGTGGTGGTGATGGTGATGGTGGCGGTAATGGTGGCGGTAATGGTGATGATCATGAAACAATGGAAAGGCATTGTCCATACCTCCACAGCATCCAGGCATCATCGAATGGCATGCCCCAGATCAATCACCCGTGCGTCATTACAGCATCCTTTGAGCATCTCAACAGTAGCCGGATGGCAGGTAAAATAGAATACCTGGTTCTTTTCTGCAAGGTTGGCAATCGCCCGGCAACTGTTCTCTTTTCGCACCGGGTCGAAATTGACGAGGATGTCATCGAAGACCACCGGGAGGGATACATCGTGCTTTCCAAACTCAGTGATATACCCGAAACGCAGAGCGAGATAAAGCTGTTCGGCAGTACCTCTGCTCAGTTGATTAACCTCTTTTCTTTTACCACCAGCCGTTTCAACCAGCACGCCTGCAGACTCTAACGGTTTGATGATCCTTTGGTAGCGTCCGCCTGATATATCCGAGAAGATATCTGTCGCCTCCTGGATGACTGCGGGCTGACGTTCCTGTTCATAGCGTTCGATTGCCTTGCCGAGAATATACCCGGCAATCACCCGTTTCGCCCACTCGCGGGAATGCATATTGACATTGTCACAGAGATACCGGTGTTCAGATGCGAGAGTGGTCGATTCATCCTCGGTCTCAAGCTGTGCAATAGACTCCTTGATCTGCCCAAGATTGGTGCTTTGCTCTTCAATCTGCTCTTCTGCATCCGCGAGTTTCTTTTCCTGTTCTGCAACAGCTTCGGCAACTGCGGTATACTCCAGCATTTCAAGGTGTGTGTTAAACGCATCAAACGTGGTATCTTTCCCGGCGGCCCGGATTATGGCGGTTTTGCGTGAAAGAAGATCACGCCTGAGTTCTCTTTGCTCATTCCACACCCTCCCATATTCACGGAACTGATCTTCGTCGGTGGATGAACCTTTTGCAAGCAACGCGTTCTTTTCCACCAGAAGTGTGTCAATTTCTTTGGTGAGGAGGGTAATTTCATTCTCAAGTTTTTGGCACGAGAGTTCAGCATCCTCCTTGTTCTTCCGGTTCGCTTTCTGTTCATCAAGAGTTGAGACCAGAGACTCGATATCTCCTTCGACGGACTCGCTGGATGGAACCCCGCACTCCTGCATCAGGGAATGCACCTTTGACTCATATTCCGCAACCGAGGTGATGAGCGTCTCGAGGTGCGCTGCGTCCGTTTGGTTCAAATGGAACTGGTCAACCAGGTGTTGTGCCTTCAAAAACAGCCCCAGCACAATTTCCGGGAGCATTTCCTCTGGCAGGGACACCGAACGAAGCCATACCTTCCACTCATCATGCAGTTTCGAAAGGGAATCTCTGATGTGGGCATGTTCCGCCATTTTTTCTTCGAGCTGCACGTTTTTCCGGACAAGTTCTTTCTTCAGTTTATCCATCTCCGATTCTTGATTCGCCCGTTCTGAAATGGCTTTTGACAGACGCTCCAGTTCATCCCGTCTGCCTGCGATGAATGCAGGAGAGGGAATCTCCTGAAATCCCGCCACCTGTGCCACCCGTGTCAGACGAAATGACAACGCCTGCACTTCATCCTGTTTTTTCCGGCGGAGATCAGCCCATTCAAGCACCGACGTCTCTGCCTCATCTGCAGATGGGCCGTCATACCCATCCTTTTGCCGTGCCTCGTGCTTCTGCACCGCTGACCAGTACACCCCTGCTGCGACAACAAAGAGCACCATCAGCACACCGCCTGTCAAAAGGGAATCTGCCATCACGCCCAGCACGAGAGAAAGCAACCCAGCAAACGCTATAAGCCCGGCAGGCCAGAGGGGCATCTTTTCCGTGGACGTTGTATTCGTTTCTTTCCGGCGTTCATTTGCCATTGCCTCTTCTTTTTCCGTTCGTTCGAGATCCGCTTTCAGCCGGTCAAATGCAGGAATTTCGGCATATAATTCGTCAACGGCCTTCTTTTCCCGTACCACCTGTTCTTCATCGGGCAGACCCTCAGACGCCCGGAGGGTTTCCTGCAATACGCTGTGTTTCGGCAGAGTCGCATCCCGGCTGTGCCGCATTTCTTCCTCCTCTTTTGCGAGCATGCGCAGATCTTCTTCGTGCCGGCTGAAGTTTGTTCGAAATCCGCTGACACGGCTCTGTACCTCAGATGAGCAGTCAAAAAAAAGCAGGGCTGCATCGTCCCAGGTGGGATTGAGTGCAGAAAGCCCCCTTTGGTAGGCATCTTCTGCACGTTTCAGCTCCTCTGCACATGCATCACGTGACACGACGAGAGAGAGGTACTTTTCGAGACCCCGCTCAAGACCCCGGATATTGGGGGCGTTATCGAGGACAGCGGTATCCACGGTGATACGAGAGCAGTCGATCAGGATATTTCGTTGGTCGCGACACTTCTCTGCCCTCGCGTCCTTTCGTTCCTGCAGCCTCTCACTGATGCGGTCAAGCTGTTGAATGCCGTCCTCGGGAAAGGTGTCAATGCCGGGGAGTGAGGCAAGACGGTCTGATATGTCCTGATATGCCCGCCAGTCTTCCCAGACATCCGCCATCCTTTTCCAGTGCTCTTTTTCCTGTTGAATTTCAAGTTTCAGCGCCTTTAAACGGACCAACTCCGTTTCTCCGGCGCGTTTATCCTGCTGGCATGCATCATACTTTGTCTGGGTTTTGGAGAGAGCACGGATATCCTTTTCAATATCTGCGATCTCCTTCATACACTTCGTGATATGGGGTCTGCTCCTCGCGCCGGGTTTATAGAGTGCGTACATCTCGTCTTTGATGGTCTTTTGCAGCACCGGAATAGAGCAGGTCTTCATCCCCACCCCGGCACCGGTCACATGATTCTGCACCGATTCTTCAGAGAGGGTCTCAAAACGGTAGAGCTCTTCGAGACCGAATGCAAAGACATTGTCATAAAAATACTGGTCTGCTGACCCGGTGATGGATCCAATGTTTTTTTGCACGGGATTCCCGTCTTCGTCCCGGATGGTATAATGATCCAGTCTTCCCAGACGGGAAATATCATACCTGATTCCGTCGTCTGTCTCCACGGTCAGCCGTCCCCCATGCTCACCGCCATTGAGCGGTTCATAGGGATTGAAACTTCTGCCGGGCGGTTTCCCAAAGAGCATGCGGCGGATGAATGCAAGAAGGGTTGATTTACCGGCTTCGTTCGGGCCTTTGATTATAGAAAGACCCGGAGGGAGATTTCGTATGGTATAGTCATGGAAATGGCCAAACCCGTCGATGGAGATCTCGGTAATTTTCAAGAACAGTCCCCCTGCATCAGATGATCAAGGAGATATGTTTCCGCCCCCTGAATGAGTGCACGCAGTTCTGTTTCATCAATCTCTTTGAGGATACCTCTCCTGCGGTACATCTCAAACAGATGACCCAGTTCTTCCGCGAGTTCTTTGGGTATTTCTCCGTTCTGTTGCATGTGTTCAGAGAGTGACACCACGTCGGCAACGAGATCGCCCCGCTGCATCAACAGCTTTCGGTCAAGAGGCAGGGCGGTCTGATCAATGAACCGTTCAACATACACCACATGATCCGTTGCACACTCCTGTTCACGGAAAAACTCTGACAAATCCTGCAGTGCCCCTTCCTGTATCAAATCACGATGCACCTCTCCCCGGCCCGTCAGGGTGAGGCGGCATATCGCAGCCTCTACGGTATTCTTATGTCTGATATCTTCGATGCAGGCTTCAATTTCCTGTCGGAGTTTATCAAGAGTTCCAATCCCATCGATGGAAACGGTTGCCTCCTGCCAGACAACAGCGGCGGTTTCAATAAATTCTGTTTGGATATCCGCGTCGGAATCTATGGTCACGAGGTAGCACCCGCGGGAACCACATTCCCCAATGTCGCGCCCCTGAGGGATACCAGCATAGACGATGGCTGGACTCTGTGCCTGCAGAACGGAGGGTTTGTGGATATGACCCAGTGCCCAGTAGTCATATCCCTTCCCCACAAGATCCTGAAGCGAACACGGCGCATACGGGTCATGGCCGGTATTGGTGCCGATGGTGCAGTGGAGCATCCCGATGGTGCAGGGCCAGTCATCTTCGCGGTCAGGATAGCGGAGTGCAAGATTTTCGGTGACGTTCCCCTTGGAATGGCTCATCCCGATAATGGCGGCGATGGACACACCATTATTTTCATGCAATACTCGTTCAGGCGTAAAAGAGCTGAGGAAATGCACCGATTCGGGCCAGACAATCTCCTGCGACCAGGCATGGGCCGGATCATGATTCCCGCAGACAATGTACACTGAAATGCCCGCCCTATCGAGGCGTTCGAGGCCTTTATGGAATCTGAGTTGTTCTGCAATCCGCTGGTTTGCACTCTCATATATGTCGCCAGCAATAAGTACGAAGTCAACCGCATGGTTAATGGCGGTCTCGATGATCCGTTCATAGGCAGCATACCCCGCACGAGAAAGCAAGGCCTTGATATCGCTGTCTATCGATGCAATGCCGGATAACGGGCTCCCCAGATGGAGATCGGCGGCGTGGATGAATTTCAGGCATCGGTTATTGTCCGATTGCGGCATATCGACATTTTTGTGCATAAAACACCCCGTGAAAAGAGAATATCTACTGAGTAGTGCTTCATATCGAGCTACAATAAGGCTTTTGAAATGGTTATCGAAAGAAATCGGTATTTGTACCCCATCTGCCCGGCAGTGTGCCGTTCAAACGAATTCATAGGGATTATGTTTGGTTCTGAATCAGGACAAGCCAGTGAAACCGGTCAAACCAAACAAGCCAATCAAAC
>CAZFXY010000103.1:0-268 GCA_964523185.1 uncultured Methanoculleus sp. | reverse complement strand
CAATCAAGCCAAACAAGCCAATCAATAAGGCCAAAACAGACAAGCCAATCAAACCAATCAAGCCAAACAAGCCAATCAATAAGGCCAAAACAGACAAGCCAATCAAACCGGTCAAGCCAGTAACAAAAATCATTCCATCCGATCTGTTTCATCCCTTTTTTCAGCGACAAGTACACAGAAGTCATGCGCCGACTCTGTCGAACGGATAACAAATCCGGCAGCGTGAAGCAGCGCCTTTACCTCACCGGAGGTAAAGAACCTGCCCTGC
>CAZFXY010000102.1:3803-6135 GCA_964523185.1 uncultured Methanoculleus sp. | reverse complement strand
GGGGTGACGATTACCGGAAGATACCGGCCGCTGATCAGTGTCGATACCTTTGAGTCCAGAAGACGGGAGGAAGAACCCGAGATCACCAACCGGAACTGTTTGCGGTCATACATCGCTTTGACCCACTGCTCCCATCCGGGAATGTTCTGGATCTCGTCAAAGACCAGACAGATACCCTCTCCGTTGTATATCTTTTTCCGATAGGTGTCGAGTATTGTCTCCAGCGGTCGTTCCAGCCGGGAAATATAGGGCTCATCGCAGTTGACAAAGAGAATTGACAGGGGATTGACCCCTTCTTCATGAATAAGATCATGAATCAGCCCGTACAAAAGGGAGGTCTTGCCTGATCGCCGCACGCCGCTGAGCACCACAATCTCTCCGGTGGCGTAATATTTTCGGATCTTTGCGGAATAGCGATTCCGCCGCATATCGGTTACGAACTCTTTTCCGCTCCACCAGGGATTGAGAGATGCCAAAAGGTCAGGCAGCACAGTCACAATATCGGGATGGGTGATATCCACGCTTAATAGTATGGATCGTGCGATTATGGCCATGCAAAAACAGGTGCGTATGCATGATTACCGCCCGGTGAAAATTCGGCATTTTACGCAGATGTCCGTGCAGTCTGGCTGCTGCGGCACCTAGGCGGATGATGAAGACAATCCATCGTGTTTCATGCAATGCCGCGATGCCCCTCACCAAAAAAACAAAAGAAAAGTCAGGTATCAGCCGAAATAATCCTGAAATATGAATGGATTAACGAAAATCTATGGCACGGATGCACCCTAAAGGGCCATTAGAGAGCGCAAACCAACCGGAAGTTTTTTTAAAAGAAAAAAATACCTTCGTTGTGAGATGCAAGAGTAAAGCAGCCATTAGATTGAATTATCTTCATGATAATCGATTAAATACCGGAACGTTCGACAGGAACCCTTTTAAAACGCCAACCAGCAGCGTAAAATGAAATGGACCTATATTAGGGGTATTTTATCCATCAAACGCCTAATTACGAAGATTCCCCATCACACATATATGGGATGAACACGAGAGGTATCCATCTACCTAACCGTGTTCGGATCTCTGGTTTGTACAGAGAAAGGCATTCGGGTCGTATTTTTATGAGAATACATTCATCCAATCAGCAGCAGATAGCTGCAAAAACCGATTTTATTATATCGACGGATTTCCCGGGGAAAAACAGGCACGGGCAGATGTGCCATGCCATCGCTGACAACGCTACCGGAGCACGTCTGCTCTCGGGCAGCGGTGACACCTCCCTGCTGCACCCTCAGGCTACCGGGTGGGTCGGGGGGAGGCGGTTCCATGGCGCGTGATATCATCACCCGTCTTGGCTCATCAGACGTGCAGCACGGTTCCTTTAATGACCGTGTTTTCCTGATGAATCTCGCACCGGAAGATACTGATAGGATCATCCCCGCAATGGAGGAGATGGCAAAGAAGTATCACTACTCTAAACTCTTTGCCCGGGTCCCGGACTCCGCGAAAGACCGGTTCTGTGCTGCCGGATACCAGGTCGAGGCACATATCCCCGGTATGTACCGGGGAGCAGAGGACGGCTGGTTTCTTGCACGCTATCCTGAACCGGCACGGGCAGACCCCGATGAGGCACTACCGCTCACCGCAGACCTGCTCCGCACTGCGGGACTGCAATCTGATGGTTGCGAAAACGCCACTACAACACCCGGTTTCGTGATTGAGGAGACCGGTTCAAAGGATGCGGGTGTACTCGCTAAGCTGTATGCCACGGTCTTTGAGACCTATCCGTTCCCCATCCACGACCCCGCCTGGCTTCGGGAGACGATGGATGATGGCGACCGGTATTTTGTCGTGCGCAGCGGCGGCCGGGTGGTGGCGGCCTCGTCTGCAGAGGTGGATGCCTCCGGCAAAAACGCAGAGATGTCTGACTTTGCAACAGCTCCTGAATACCGGGGCAGGGGACTTTGCCCCGCTCTGTTAAAGGCCATGGAGAGGGCGATGCGACGTTCCGGGATACTGACCGCATATGCCATCGCACGGGCGGCGTTTTATCCGGTCAATATCACCTTTGCCCGTGCCGGATACCAGTTCGGCGGGACCCTGGTCAATGACACCCAAATCTGCGGTGCTTTGGAGAGCATGAATGTCTGGTACAAACCGCTCGCCAAAGAACGTGCCCCGCAGCGTGACTGCTGAAGAGAGGAAAAGCGGGAGTGCGGTGAGGCACGGAGAGATGAGTCCCAATCTTTACTACCTCTTCCACGCCTCATCTTGCTCTGCTGAGTCCCAATCTTTACTACCTCTTCCACGCCTCATCTTGCTCTGCTGAGTCCCA
>CAZFXY010000102.1:0-3703 GCA_964523185.1 uncultured Methanoculleus sp. | reverse complement strand
ATCTTTTTTTACGCATTATCTTCAGATGTGTATGCGCAGGCAGGCGCCTCTTCCACTGTACCAAGAGGTCTGTACCCGATTTTGTCGTCACATGCACGTATTGCTTTCTTTTTTCCCCGACTGAAACGGGTCCCTGAACAAAAGCAGGATTCCATATTGCAACAGACTTTATCTTTTGGTTTCGGATAGTGTACCACATGGCCCATACCGATACCAATACGATAGAGGCAACACTTTTGCTGCGCATAGAGGAAAAAAGGGAGGTGCTTTTTTCTCTGCCCCCTCTTCCGGAAGATACGCTACGGACACTGCATGAAGAGATGAACCTGTTGCATACATATTATTCAAATGCAATAGCCGGAAATTCCCTTACGCTTGCTGAGACTGAATTAATCGTAACCGAAGGAGCGACAATCAAAGAAAAATCCCCTGCTGAGCATCGTGAAGCAATGAATACCGCAAAGGCTTTTGAACGGATGGAAGCACTCGCAACAGAGGGTGCACCGATGAGCCATGCCACCATTCAGAGGATCCATGCGGTTGTTATGGGAGCAATGCCTGATGATTCCGGCACATACCGGAGGACAAATGTCAACATCACCGGCGCCGGAAAAAATCACCCCAACTGGACAGAGGTACTGAAGCTGATGAACCAGCTGCTCGCCACCGTCCAAAAGAGCAGACTGCACCCGATAGAAACAGCTGCCTATTTGTATCACGGTTTTGTCGATATTCATCCGTTTACGGATGGAAACGGGAAAGTGGCACGCCTTTTTACCTGTCTGTATTTACGAAAACAACATTATCCTGCTGTCGTGATGAGAAAAGAGACCCGAAAACGGTATACCCATCTCTTAAGATCAGCAGATACCGGAGATATTTCCCCCTTTTCACATTACATCGCAAAAGCAGTGGATGAAAGCCTTACTCTCACTCTTGCGGCTTATGGCGGGGATGACGAACTGCTGGCGATAGAGGGTATTACAGAGAATACCGGGGATGCACCGCATTCAGCATATTCGCAGCATTCCCCGGAATATTTCATTCACCAGGCAGAACGGGGGGTGCTTGACGCAGTTAAGATGGGAGATGCGTGGTACACGTCCCGGCGGGCGCTGGAGAGGTATGGGGTGGTACGTGAACACGCGGATGAGGAACGGTAAGCAGGCGATACGGGGATTCCAAATATTAAACGGAATATCTTTGATTCCTTTAGCGAGACAGACCTGAAATTATCAGAACATCCGGACATCCCTTCAGACGCAAAAGAAGGCAAATGATGGATGACAGTCCGGTGTTTTCCACTCAATTCTTTATCTCACCCCAGCCATTGCACCACCCACGCCGCCATTGCCCCGAAAGCCCCTCCAAGGCCTGCGGTAATACCCCCGGTCAGTTTCTCTGCCCCGGTCTTTTCGGCCTGCCACCCCTCCAGATTACGGATGCGGTCTTCGAAGTCGGCATCTGTGTCCTTCATCTCTTCGAGTGTCCGGCAGATCCATTTTACATCACGGTGCGTCTCGATGATTTTGGCGGTTACATCATCTTTCATGGTAATCACATTCTTTGTATTTTTCTTTGTAGGAGACTATGCTTTTAAGAGAGATAAATATTACTTATGGTAATACCCCCATTCAGCAGATTCGGACAGGGACCCGGCGGGGGCGAGGTCTATTCATCCTTCTCTTTTTCTGCCCCATGCCTTGTAACAACAAACCAGAACAATGAGGACATTTCCGGAGTGTTCTGTGATTAACCGTACTATTGAATGAATTGCGAGAAAAGAATCCGCTGATTTCCCCCATGCGTCCGGCCCATTTTTACGCCCAAATGAACCATATTTTCCGTTCATCTCACCATACATTTTCTGCATTTCGTCCCATGTTAAGGCAGGTTAATATTACTCAAAGTAATAGTTGTATATGTCAGTCGAATCCCGGGAACCGGCTGGCAGGAAGTGCCATACCATGGCTGACTTTATCCAGACCACAAACACCAAGAGTGCGGTGCGGGACCTCGCTGTCCCCATCGCCAACATCAGCATCTTCGATGCCCTCGTGCAGGACATCATCGACACGAACCCCTTCGGCTGCACTGCGTATGTCGAGGGTGGCGTGACCATCGACCCGGTTACCCGTTCCCAGGAGCGGTATGATGCAAAGATCGTCTATGAAAATCTCGAAGCCAAAACAATCGGCAACGTCTCTGTCAGGGTTGACTCTGTTGCGGCATTCGGCACCGCTGCTGCCCTCGTCATGGACGACGACGCGCTCGCCACCACAATCGGGGGCACACAGTCCCGCGACACCGGGAAGGACACCTTTTCCTGCAAGCTGAAGTGTCACGATCCCTCAGGCGAGATCTACTATGTCACCTTCTCCCGCAGCAAAGTCCGCATCTATTCCTATGCGGATGATGCCATCCGGGCCACCGTTGAGGCATGGGCTGACGGAAAGCCTGAACTCGGCTGATACGTCCCTGTGAATGTTTGAAAACAGGGGATCCCCCCTATTTTTCTGTTTTTTTTGTTTTTTTGTTATTTTTATAGTTTTGTTATTTGTTATTTTCAATCGTTTCGTCAGGTGGAGTGCCGTCAGGCGGAGTGAATAGGCTTACGGTGATTCCGTCACTTCTCTTTTTCAGAGGATCGAATCAAACACTCACAATCACATTTTTTGACAGAGCCAAGAAACCGGATAAACCGCCATTTACCATTCAATGGGAAAGACTTTGGACAATGGTTCAATCAGTATTATCACTGTAAAAGAAGAAGATATGGTATACCTGAAGTTTATTGGGGTTTTTGTTCAGGTATACCTGAAGTTTGATACACATTGGTCCAACAGACAATACTATTGAGAAGAGATGACGAAAGAAGCTATTTTTTGAATGACCTCATCCCTTGCCTCTATTTCCATGATAATCGCATCCCCGTACTCGACAGAGTGCACAATGCCTTCATCATACAGCCATGATACCGTGGATATACTCTCCTCAGAAATCGGGATGGATATTCTGCAATGTTCCCATTGGGGAAGCATCTCATAGAGAAGCTGTTTCAGTTCGTCAAGACCTTGTCCTGATTTTGCAGATACCACGACAGACGCAGGGGCAAGATCACGAATAGCATCCCGTTTTTCCTGCAGTTCTTCATCGGAAAGAAGATCAGCCTTATTGAGAGCCGTAACGATCATCGCACCCTCTGTTTTCTCCCAGAAGATATCATGACTGACCGCGAGTTTCTGTCGGATTATATCCAACGGATCACTCATATCCACCACAAGAAGAATGATGTCAGCCAAAAATATTTCGTCCAGTGTTGACCTGAATGCATCCACCATCTGGTGGGGGAGGTCTTCGATAAATCCCACCGTATCTGTCAACAGCATTTTTCGATTCTTTGTCGTGAGAGAACGTGTTGTGGGAGAGAGGGTCGTAAAGAGCATGTCTTTTACGATGGTTTCTTCCTTCACGAGTGACTGAAACAGCGTACTTTTCCCCGCATTCGTATACCCTGCCAGGGCGACCAGGGAAAACCCCTTTTCATGCCTGAACGTGCGCAGTGATTCACTTCCTTCCCCCTGCTGAAGTTCGGCCCGGATCTTTGCGATTCTTTTCTTTATGTCCTGCTCATAAGAATCCGCATACCCCCCCAGACTCATAAAGCCCTGCTTTTCCTTTTTCTTCAGGTACATGGCAGCCC
>CAZFXY010000101.1:0-6321 GCA_964523185.1 uncultured Methanoculleus sp. | reverse complement strand
TTGCATCTTCATTACAATCTCGCATAAATCGGCGGTTCACAGATTGTAGTGAAAATATGGAAATATTACCTCAGGAATTCATAATAAATCCTAGAATAAAATGTTGTGGCAATCCCTCAAAAATAGTTGGATGTGGTTGTTTTTATCACCTTCCACGAATTGTTGGTGCCGATCCCAGTTCCGGTGCATCCTTTCCTTTTAGTATAAATTTTACATCTCCTGATGGCAGCCCTCCATGATTGGAATAATAAGTGCATGAAGTGCTGTTTTTCCCGGTGAAAGTATATGGGGCACGCATTTTGATCGTAAGACGACGAATTTCTTCCTTTTCGGGTTTTGAAAGTTCAGTCACAATCCGTACTTCATCTGATTTTCCGGCTGAAATATTGTCTATACGCACCTCTTTTGTGATGACAGACACGGTCCCCCCCTCTGGATAACCGCTGGTTTCATTCAGGTTTTCTGTCCATGATGTCATATTGAGGATAGCACTCTCACAATCTTTCCCTGCAGTATTCCAGACTAAAAAATCAATGCTGAGATTATTACCCTCAACTGTTATATCGGGTGTATACCACATATCTTCCGGGTGTGACATATTGGGGCTGTAGCGGTCTCCGATATTTATTGCCCGGTTCCATTTGTCCTCATCCCGGATCTGCCAGCTTCCTCCCTTATCTTCATCATAAATTATGACCGGAAATGTATAATCCGGGTTTCCATAATCCAGACTAAAAGGCATTATCCACCGGTCAATTTTGAGAGGTTCCCGCACATGGTTTGATTTTAGATTAAATTCACTGACTATGAAATAATTTGCGGAAATAATGAGAATTATGGTAGCAATAAGGGCTACCCAGATCCAGACCTTTGAACGCATTGTACCATCCTGTGATATACAGTCATTTAGAGATATGGGCTGGTCATCAGCACCTCTCCTGTCAATGCATCAATTACTACCAGACCACCCTGAAGGACATAATCCTTAGGCTTACCTTTCATGGTAATTACCCATGTCAGGGACTGAAGGTCTGGCTTTGTATATTCTATGGTTAATTCAGCTGTTTTTTCAGTAACCTCTATGCCAGGGAATTGTTTTTCCGCAATTTTTAAGACATCTTCCTCTGAGAGCTCAGGTTCAAGTACGCAATTAATCTCTCGCTGAATTCCTATATATGATACTATCCGGCCTGATGCAGGATTAATATTTACAACAACGGTATTTGGTGTCAGGACTCCTTCAATAGTTTCTCTCCAGATAAATGAATTCTCACTGCCTGCATCACCATGATTTCTTAAATCGGATTTTATAAGCTGCATATTCATGTCAGCAAAGCCGGAGTATTTCTCTTCTACATACTCCCTTGCAACCATTTCTGGCCCGGCATTGTCAGACCGGATTTCACCAGATGATTTCCAGGCATCATTAAAAGATGCACGCTCAACCACGCCCGTGTACATATTGACATATACCTGACCATGGCCTGTGCTGAATGTATAATAATCTCCCAGATTCAGGCATTCGGTATTCTGATACTGTATATTGACTGATGGATCATTAACAAATTCCTGCACTTTTTCTTTTGCAATGTCCACCCCGATTGGAGCTTCCACCCCGATTGGAGCTGTGGCTATAACTGCAGACACCACTGAAATGGTAACAAATACACACATAATTGCGATAATAAATTCTTTTTTCATTTTCAAATCACCTCTCAATAGTCTCCATAACGTGCAGGAGTAAGGTAACTATTGTAATTGCCTGAGATTTCATAGGTATCAACCCCATGGTAGCCGAAAGGCCAATGCGAATAGCAGTCATTTTTTGCGTTTCTTGCAGCTTCTGAAACTGACTCACCATTCCGGACACGATCCCAGAAGCCTTCGGACCAGTATTTCCCGTTTTCAATTTCTACCTCATCATCAAACCCGATACAGGTGTCTACACCTTAATCCATAGTCTCCTGGACAAGATGTCCATTGTATGGGTTGTAGTGGGCTGAGTAACATGCAAGGTAGACAACAAGCAGGACATCCTTGATATCAGTTCCATAATCGCTGATGTATTTCCGGTAGTTCCCGGGATAGTGACCATCAGTATTAGCCAGAATCCAGGATTCAGTGGAGAACTTAATTCCACCACCTTTATGTGAATCATCATAGAAGAGACCATGACCGTTGAAGAAAAATATTGCATCAGACTTAAATTGATTATATGCGGTCAATGCAAATGCATTGGTGAACGATGAACTGTTATAACCCATTGAAAACTGATCGACCTGTGCATCATACGCGGTTGGTGTTGTATCTGAACAGTCAAAATTATTTGTCACTGGCAGTGCACTTACCGAACAGGTGAGTATTGCCAGCATACAACATGCGATTAGTATAAGTAAAACTCTTTTCATTGCTATTTTTCTCCACTTGCAGTAGCACCGTAAGATTACCCAGAAGCAATAATTTATTCAGAAGATGAACCGATAAACCCCTACGCGGTCGTTCGGAAAAAACCGAACAAATCTTAAATATTTCCATTTACGTGCATGGTTGAAAAGGTATGAAAATCTCCAGCACAAATATAGGTGGTAACGCTTCATGAAACCTGACTTTCAGATTATATAAACTCTGCAATGAAAAGTTGGCAAAGGTGATGCTCAGCAATTCAAGCCCAAAGAACAATGATCCGTATGACGACTTCTTTGGCGGTCTCTGCAGGAATTTCAATATCGAAAGAATCGCTGCAAAACAATTCATAAAATCCATAAATTCAAAAGGTGAGTCATGGTAAACGTTCACCGAAAATGGATTCAGTGTGACGGGAAAAGCTATATCGATGGATTGCGATTATCCTATCCAAAATCTGTGACAATACTAAATTTGGAGGGCACATTTAGCATAATTTTGGGACGCTGTCGGAAAATCCAGTTATTCCCGTTATAATTGGTCATCTTTAAGCAGCAATTACCTTTTCAGCTGATTTGAACTGAGACAATCTATTTCGTAATCTTCTGTCACTGAAAAATCCGACAGTGCCCATACCATATGCGGGCAGAGAAGCTCCTCAACATAAGGACATTTCTGCCCGAGCAGAAAATATCATCTGCCGTACACGACATAGGAAATGTGCCTGATCTGTAATTCTGGTTCACCGGGCACAAAAAAAGTATTTAGTATCTTCTTTTCCGGGAATTTTCATTCTTTGGGCAGTCATAACCGAGAGCTTTCCCGCCGATAAGTCTCGCACCGCCGATGGACTTTCCTATCATTCCCTCGACGACCTGCTTTGCCTTTTCCTGAGGGACTTCCAGCAGGGAATAGGTATCAAAGATATTGATTGCGCCTATTTCCTTGCCGGTAATGCCAGTTTCTCCCGTGATCGCACCGACAATGTCTTTTGGCCGAATACGATCTTCCCTGCCGAGGTTCACGCAGAGCTGAACAACACCAGATTGACCGAAATGATCTGCCTGAATCGAGGAGCTCTCATCGGCATCAGAACCGGTATCCAGTTTCATCTTCAGCAGTGCTGCGGCAATGTCAAGGGAGGTGTAACCATCAACCATGATCTGCTCGACGATTCCCACATATTTCTCATTGTCGTTATCATCGGAGATCTCTTTGATCTTGTCGGTCAGGTTACGCATCCGGGTTCGTTCAACATCCCGTGCAGTGGGGAGGGGAATGGGGGTGATCTTGATATGCGCATACTTCTGGATGGACCGGAGTTTGTAGATTTCCTTTGGGCCGACAAAGGTAATCGCGCGCCCCTCTCGTCCTGCCCGTGCTGTCCGCCCGATACGGTGCACATAGTACTCCACGTCCTGGGGTACATCGTAGTTAATGACAAGATCCACATCGTCCACATCAATGCCACGTGCTGCGACATCTGTTGCAATGAGGATATCAATTGCACCCTTGCGGAACTTTGCCATCACCCGGTCACGCTGGACCTGTTTCATATCCCCATGAAGCGCTTCTGAAAAGTAGCCACGTGTCTGCAGCTGGGTCACTAATTCGTCCACAGCACGCTTGGTATTGCAGAAGACCAGCGCGAGCTCAGGATCGTACATCTCAAGGATGCGGCAGAGCACCTCGTTCTTTTCCCGGTTGCGCACTTCAAGATAGAGCTGCTCAATCTGCGGAACCGTCAGTTCACGGTGCTGTACACGTACGAACTCGGGGTTCTTCTGGAACCGGCGTGATATCTCCCTGATTGGATCAGGAATGGTTGCAGAGAAAAGCACTGTCTGACGCTCCTTTGGAGTATCGGCGAGAATTTTCTCAATATCCTCTCTGAATCCCATGTCCAGCATCTGGTCAGCCTCGTCAAGCACCACCATTTTTATGTTGTCAAGGGAGAGTGTTCCACGGTCGAGATGATCCAGCACACGTCCGGGGGTGCCGACGACAATCTGCACGCCGGATTTCAGCGCCCTGAACTGCCGCTCAATTGGCTGGCCGCCGTAAACCGGAAGAATGTGAATGCCTTTTATGTATTTTGCAAGTTGGTTGAACTCCTCGGCCGTCTGGATTGCCAGTTCACGGGTCGGTGAGAGCACGATAACCTGCGTTTGTTTAGATGTCAGATCAATAACCTGAAGCGCCGGCACGGCGAATGCTGCAGTCTTTCCGGTGCCGGTCTGCGCCTGTCCGGTTACGTCCTTTCCTTCGAGTATGGGGGGGATTGCCTGCACCTGAATCGGTGTGGGCTCTTCAAATCCCATATCTTCTATTGCTTTGATTATTTCCGGTGATATGGGAAATGTCGAGAAGCGAAAAAAGTCTTCCATTCTATAATAATGCGCGCTAGTACTTCATTATATATTGCATTGAGGGGGTGCTGGTATGGCCTCGGACGACGGCTTTAAGAGGGAACCCCGTGGTTGCTTATCTTTCACTGGTATGATCTCCGCAGTCAACGTAAACGAATCAAACGGTTAATGCGCTTCAAATAACATGAATTAAGAAAGCTGCGGCCTGGCATTAACGGTTCACACCCGATGACTGGGATGGGTATGGAATATACCGCGCGAAATATCAGCATATTGACCTGATCCTGCCCGGCACCCCCGGGCACATGTGGTATACCATCCAAGGATATCGAACTGACCAAATTTATGCATCAATTCCCGGTAAATCGTTTTCGGGCATTCCATCCGTCATTTGGTCCGGTCTCTGTCTGCATGCCGGATATGGTGTGACATTTCTTTATCGCAGGTTTGCCCGGTGCCAGCGGATGTAACTGCCGCCATCCTCTCTCTGTCCCCATTCGGCACGCGGGGTCACGATGACGCGCATGGGAAAACATCATCGATAAGAGAGGGGCCTACATGCCAGGCCTTGAAAAACCTGCATGCCACGGCTGTTCCTGACACTCCTGTGGCGTTTGAGGCCGACGGCATAAGGGATTTTGGGACATACTTTCCATCCCTGCAGGAGAGGGGTTAATACGGTTTCAGGATGAGAACACATGCAGATGGAAGAAGACATCTGGTATACTGCCCAGCGCAAGCAGATGGTAGACAGACAGATTGCGGCCCGGGGTGTGTCAGACCCTGCAGTTCTTGATGCCATGCGCCGCGTGCCTCGCCACCTTTTTGTTCCTGAACACCTGCGAGATGACGCCTACGACGACTGCCCGCTTCCCATTGGCTATGGGGCCACTATCTCTCAGCCCTATATCGTGGGAATGATGACCGCCCTGATTGAACCAAAACCCGGTAATAGTGTCTTAGAGGTCGGTGCGGGATCCGGATATCAGGCAGCAGTCCTCGGTACGATCGGCTGTCGGGTCATTGCAATTGAACGAATTCCTGAACTTGTCGTTTTTGCACAAGCGAATCTGAAACGGGCAGGCGTCACAGGTGTCACTGTCATCGCGGGAGACGGGACGGCATTGCCGGAGACCGAGGGGCCCTTTGATGCCATCATCACCACCGCTGCAGCACCGGATGTCCCGTCCTCACTAGCGGCAGTGCTGGCAGACGGCGGCAGGATGGTGCTTCCGGTTGGAGGTCAGGACCTGCAGGTACTGACCCTTGTCCACAAAACAGGTGATACATTGACTTTCTCACATCATGGTGCAGTGCGGTTTGTTCCCCTGATTGGTGCCCAAGGGTGGCCCCCGGTCTGACGAAGAAAGAAAAATGAATGGCACAGCCATACAGGGAGCGGGATTATCAAAAAAGGCGTTTATCTTTTGACATTACCCCGTTCATTCATTCCCGCACCCTTTCCATGCAGACATGGAAAGAGGCAAAAATAGCATGCCTGGTCCGCTATTCTGCCGGGTAAAGACACCTGGAAAAGAGAAAGAGATTG
>CAZFXY010000100.1:1659-6362 GCA_964523185.1 uncultured Methanoculleus sp. | reverse complement strand
TTCCGGCACGGGTGACATCTGTCGTCTTTGAAGAAGATGAAGAGGGTGACCTTGTTGCGTTTATCGATGTCGTTGAAGAAGATCGCGGTATCGCCATCGGTAAGGCTGGCAAGAATATCTTTAAGGCAAAGTGTCTTGCAGAACGCCAGCACGATATCAGCAATGTTCAGCTCGTTCAGGATGACGCTGAATAATTTTCATCTTTTTTCTCTCTCACACACACACGCACCAACACGCTTACACACACACACATTCGCTCACACACACGCACCAACACGCTTACACACACACACATTGTTTATGAGGAGAACCAGCGACCGCTATCGCCAGAAGACCTGCTACACATATGGGTAACGTGTCTATGAACCGAACGAAAAAAATAGATTCAGGGTTTGCCGTTTCTCTTTTTGTATCCATGACTTTCTGAACCGAACGAAAAAAAAATAGATTCAGGGTTTGCCGGTTCTCTTTTTGTATCCATGACTTTCTGAACCGAACGAAAAAAATAGATTCAGGGTTTGCCGGTTCTGGTCTTCATCCATGTAGAGAGAAGTCCGAAACAGCCTGAGAGCATCATATCACCATATGGTGATGCCTGATAGGCATCCGGGAGAAGTTGTCTGCGGTTGGGGCCGGTAACGGCGATCAGGGACGATTTGGATGCGCGATGCACTGCCGCTCCATGCCCGTTATCGTTAAACACTTCATCATTTGTGAGGGTGCCTCTCTGAAGTTTTGTGAGGTAATTTTTGCAGGTTCCGTTATTCAGCAGTACTTTCGTGTGATGTTCAAAAATGCCGCAAATCTCATCACCCTCTATCGTAAATGCCAAGGTATGACCATTCCCTGCGTTTACCATCGTGACGCCCTCTTCCCGGGCGTTCTGCACAACCGGGTCATGCAGTGCACCCAGCACTGCGGCAATACCGGTATCCATGATGAGTGCTGAAGGCTCGGTGTCAAGAATTGCATGCATCCGGGTCATTGACGCATCCGGAGGGTCCTGAATGAGTGAGTGGATATGCCAGTTGCCTTTTTCAAGCATTTCTTTCATGAAAAGGAATCTGAACTTTCGGTTGCTCATATGCGGACTGTACCCGTGATCCTGCACCGCCACTGCCAGGTTTTCGGGGTATTCAATGCCAAACATCGAAAATGTTTCCTGCAGCTCCGCTTTCATATAGTCCCCGGTCTGGATGATGACCGCACCCTCAGGAGCGGTATCGGTAATCGTTACCCCGAGGTTTTGTACGTCATCAGGGTTGTCACGAATGGATAGTGCTGCCGAGGGTGTTGCAGAGAGTTTGAGCCCCTTCGGGAGCCATTGTTTGATAATCTGGGTATTGTAGCCTCCTCCCATCACCGGTCCCTGGAGATGGACGGCCTGTCCCTGCACTGCCGCCTTCTCAATGGCCAGTCCCGTGATCACATTTGGGGACGGCAGCACCATTTTGATTGAATTTTCAATCGGCTGGTCTGGTGAATAGCATAATATGTCCTGTGTCCCCCTCCCGATGTCAAGGAGAAGGAGCGGTTCGGATGGGCCTCTCATGATATATTACTCTCGTATGAGTGGTAAAAATAGTTATACTTCTACCCGTCGGTCAGCAACAGACAGACAGGGTTCCGGATTCTTGTCCGGTTTATATTCTTTAAACAGTTTCAGAGATACGGTGAGATCACGGGTAAAGGCAAAGTAGCCAATCTGGGTGTTCCTGCAGAGATTCAGTGCCATGTCCATTAAACCACGTGGATCCGGTCGCGCTTCTCCCAGCCAGATATGAAAGATATTACCCCCGTCAACAATGGGGAAGAACACATGTTCTACCTCAATGCGTTTGGTCAGGGGCACATCTGCACCTGGTGTCACATGCGTTCCGTTTGTGTAGTATACCGGAAGATCAAACTTCTGTCCCAGTTCCGGAATGGCTGCCTCCAGATCCCCTTTGATCACCTTTTCCGCATGCAGCCGGAAATTTTTGTCTATCAGATCTGCGATGGCAAATCTCTGTCCGGTTGTCTCTGCAGGTGTCCGGGCGAGCGCAATGGTCATGCCGGTTTTCCGGGAAATTTCCTGAGCGTAGAGTTCCATCTCCGTTAATGCCCGGATGGCGAAATTGAATGCGTCACGACTCTCGTGCAGTTGGTATCCGGTATGGTGCTGCACCATCTCATTCACGCCGACAATGCCGATGGTATACACCAGCCCTTCCAGATCGACAGCAACCGGCCCGCGTTCTTCCATATCCGGATCATTGGGGTCTTTTGGGCGTTGCATGGCAAACGGCATCCGACCGGTTGCACGGATATTGTCCATCCAGCGTCGCTTAATCCGGAAGATTTCAACGGAGACATCCATCAGTTTTTTGAGTTCTGCAAAGAGTCGTTCGTCACTCCCCTCTGCTTTATATGCCGCCCGGGGGCAGTTTATGGACAGTACCTGCCACGAACCCATGGAAAAATGCTTTCCACCTTTGAACAGCATTTTATCATCAAAGTCGTCATCTTCGCTTGCAAGCGAGGAGAATTGATACGCACAGCACTGGTAACAGGAAATTCCTTCTCCGGCACCACGGTACGCCGGAATCTGATTGTCATAATAAGGGGTGCCGTATTTTGATGCCAGTTCGAATGTCATCAGGTAAAGGTCATGGTATGACGGGACATCCGGATTGGCTTTGTTGAACTCTTCATCCTCTGTCAGGAAGTCGGGTTCAATGCTGATTTCAGGCTTGGGGAAGTTGAATGGTTTTCCCCAGTAGTCACCTTCAAGCATGACTTCCATCAACGCCTTAAAAATAAGCCGGACTTCCCGTTCAAACTCGCCATATTTTCGTTCAGGGGCCTGTATTCCGTTCCATACCTTTCCTTTGTAGACGCATGGCTTATCTTTCCAGAGGGTGGGCACGCCGGGTGAGAGCTGAACAGATGAGAATACGACCTGACCACCGCGGGCGACCATCATCTGCGTCATTTCGTATACAAACATCTGCATGAGCTGCTTTATTTCGTTGTCCGGCAACCCTTCGAAATACGGGGCCAGAAATGTCAGAAAATTATAGTATCCCTGTCCACCCGCAAAATTTGTCTGGGCGCTCCCCAGCGCCTTTACCGCATGCAGCACCGCCACCTCTGCACGTTTCGCAGGGCCGGCGACCGATGCTTTTGTTCCGCTGCCATCCGGCATCAGACCGTAGTAGAGGAAATACCGCAGATCCCAGTCCTGACAGAACGGGCGCGTTCCGAAGTACTCAAGGTCATGGATGTGGAGATCGCCTGAAAGATGGTAGTCAGCCAGTTCCGGAGGCATCTGAAGCAGGTATTGCTCTTTACTTATTTTGTCTGCTTTCTTTTTATGCGATGTCTCTGCATTCTCCTGGAGATTTGCGTTGTCATGCGCCTCAAATCCCCGGCCCACATCGATTAAATGTGCGTCATAAACCGGCGTACCGACGCGCGTACAGACATTCCGGTAGCTGATCAAATCCCGCTCAAGAAGGGTTATATTGAGGATTTCTCTGACTAACGGGCCGGAAAGGGATTTTAGTCTGAGTTTTTTTATCTTGTTTTCAACATCCAGTGCAATCTCCCGTGCAAGCGGTTCATCTGCACCCTCGCCCCCATAAAATGTTTCGACAAGTTGTGTTTCGTTGAGAATCTGCGTGACGATCCGTTCCCTGTCCCATTCTACAATGTGGCCCCTCGACGTTCTGACCTTGGGGAGAGTAGGTACAAAGAAGCCATCAAGAGTCTGCTGCGTCTCTGCATGACGGGGATTTTTTGGCATATCAGTCTCCCCGAAGCACGGGTTCAACGACTTCCCCGCGAACGCCTTCGGCATCAAAGAGGTCCCTCGAAACCAGGAATGTTGTTCCTACCTGGAATACCGGTGCTTCACGTACAAATATACCATTTATTCTGAGTTCTGTCAATGCCTCTGCGTCCATCATATCCCTGACGGTATAGCTAATACCTGCCGCACTCAGATATTCTTTTAAAAGCTCGCAGTTCGGGCAGTTTTCAAGCGTGTACACATTGATTTTGGCTGCATCTGTCACAGAAAATAATCCCCCATGGATTCGTATACCAGTGTTATGTCTGATGTAAAAATAACACTTCTTTTCCAGTCCCCGGGAATGGGGGTATGGGTAATCCTATGTGATGAACCGTACAATAGATCAGTATATGGTTCGGGCTTTTTTTGCAGTTGAACTCACGGATGAAATCAGGAATCAATTCGCTGCGGTGCAGGATGTTCTCAAAGGGAGTGATGCAACCGTCAGCTGTGTTAATCCTCTTCTCGCGCATATTACGATCAAGTTTCTGGGAGATATCTCTGATGATGTGGTGCATCGTATCCAGGAAAAAATGTCTGAATTTACCGTTATGCCAACAATGATCACCGTATCGGGAGTGCAGCTTCATCCCAAAAAACGGCCCCGTATTGTCTGGGCGAATGTCTCTGATAACGGGTGGGGTGCGGAAACGGTGGCCAGACTGGATCGTCTGCTCGCTCCTCTTGGTATCGCACCTGAAGGCAGGGCATTTACTCCTCATGTAACTCTCTGCCGTATCAAAGGCTATGATCGTTCACTTCGCACTGCGGTAGAAGAGGTGTCGGAATGTAGCTTCGGGCAGATGACGGTCGATGCCATTACGCTTAAAAAAAGCACTCTCACCCCGCACGGACCGATATATGAGGA
>CAZFXY010000100.1:0-1559 GCA_964523185.1 uncultured Methanoculleus sp. | reverse complement strand
GGACATCATGGAGATACCGGCATGAATCTGAGGAATGAGGCTGAGGATATCATGGAGATACCGGCATGAATCTGCGAAATGAAATCGAGGAAACCGTGCTGTCACGTCTGCGTCCGAAAAAAGAAGAGATAGACAACATATGCGCGGTCGCAGAGATGCTTTTGCGTGCGGTGAATGAAAGCAAAACGGCAAAGGGGATGATTGTTGGCTCTGTTGCACGTAATACCTGGGTTAGCGGGGATAATGATATTGATGTGTTCATGCTCTATTCCCCTGATCTGCCCCGGGAGGCGCTTGAACAAGAAGGTATTATTCTGGGCCGGTCGATTGCTGCACGTTTTGGCGGTCAATATGTCGAAAAATATGCGGAACATCCCTATGTTAATGCAATCATATCCGGGTATGATGTGGATCTGGTGCCCTGCTATGCAGTAACTGATTCAGCACGAATTCAAAGCGCCGTTGACCGGACGCCGTTTCACGCCCGGTATATACAGTCCCATATCGGTGGTCTTGAGGATGATGTCCTGTTAATGAAACAGTTTTCAAAGGCCGGTGGCGTGTATGGCTCTGATCTGATGACGGAGGGGTTTGCCGGATATTTATGTGAACTCCTCGTCTTGGTGTATGGCGGATTCCGCCCCCTGATCGAGGCCTGCCGGTTCTGGCAGACGGGACAGGTTATTGATATTGCGGGGCACCAGGGTAAACAATTTGATGATCCCCTGGTTGTTATTGACCCGGTTGATCCAAACCGGAATGTGGCGGCATCGGTGTCCCGGGCAAAGATGGGAGAATTTATTGAACTCTGCCGGGGGTATGCTGATGCACCGGGCATAGAATATTTTTTCCCCCCTGCCAAAAAGAGGATGACGCAGAAGGAATTTGAACAGGTATTGAAGGAGCGCGGAACCGGGCTGTATTGTGTCTGTTTTGCAACGCCAAATCAGATTCCGGATATTGTTGTTCCCCAGCTGAGGAGGACGGTGACGGGTATTGCTTCTCTTCTTGAACGAAACGGGTTTATCGTAAACCGATATGATGCGGCAATGGGTGACACCCATTGCTATCTGTTCTTTGAACTGCTGGTTGACCGGCTGCCGCCTCTGTATACGCATACGGGACCGCCGGTGGATAATGCGGTGAATGCAGAAAAATTCAGAGATAAATATCTGTCTCAGGATGTTTTTTCCGGACCGTTTATCGATGATAACGGGCGATATGCCGTTGAAATCATGAGAAAATGGGTGGATGTCTCTTCCCTTCTCCAGTCAGATGATATTTTTACGGCAAAGCTAGGAAAACATGTGGTGAAATCGATGAAGAAAGAACGGCGTGTCTGGATGGGTGCGGATTGCTGGGATGAGGCCTGTCAGGATTTCATCAGTGATTTTTTCCAAAAGATTTCTTCTGTTGGTGCACTGAAAAAAGGGTGATGGCACTCTCACATCTGTTTTTTCCTGCCCCGGTAAAAAACGGCACTTAGCTAAATACACCCCCTCTGTTTATAAATTAAGCGTAAAACCCCTTGGTCTTTAGCCAAGGGGATGTAAGCGATT
>CAZFXY010000099.1:0-6406 GCA_964523185.1 uncultured Methanoculleus sp. | reverse complement strand
TCATTTTCATCACCATCAGGCGGATTCCGGATTCAGAAAAGGTGACAACTTCTCCCTTCCGGGGAATGTGGCCCAGTTGATCGATAATCAGCCCTCCCAGAGTTTCATAGGATTCACCGATGGGAAACGAGGTATTCAGTTCCTCATTGACGTGTTCAATCCACGCGCGTGCATCAACAAGGTACACCCATTCATTGACTTTCTGGATATCAGGTTCTTCTTCATCAAACTCGTCCATGATTTCTCCGACAAGCTCCTCAAGAATATCCTCTACCGTGACAATGCCTGCAAACATTCCGTATTCATCCACAACGATGGCAAGGTGAACCTTGCGTTTCTGCATTTCGCGCAGAAGATCATCGATTTCTTTAGATTCAGGAATAAAGAAGGCTTCATGCACGAGATCCTGGATGCCGGCTTTTGGACCAGGTGCATATATCACGCCGAATACGTCCTTTACATTTAGTATGCCGGTAATGTTGTCGACCTGTTCATCATAGACGGGGAGACGGGTGAATCCGGTCTCATTAAAAATATTGACGGTGTCCTCAAGCGAGCTATTCTGGTTGATCAAAACTGCATCTGCCCGTAGTGTCATCACCTCTCTGGCGCGTGTATCTGAGAATGCAAAGACGCGGTAGAGCATCTCATGTTCTTCCTCTTCGATGGTGCCTTCTTCTTCGCCGACGTCAATCCATTGTTTTATTTCGTCCTCGGTAACGGTTAATTTTATTTCCTTGTTTCGTGAGAAGACGTCTCTTATGCCATCAACTACCCAGAATAATGGATAGAGGAGATGTGAAAGCCACAGCACAGGGCGGGATACCATGAGTGCTACCTGCTCCGTTGACCGTGCGGCGTAGGTCTTGGGAATAATTTCCCCAAATGTCAGCATCAGAATGGTTGTTACAAATGTTGCAATTCCGACTCCAATGCTCCCCCATATATCAATGGCAACAGCTGTTGCAATTGATGCTGCGCCGATATTTACCAGATTGTTGCCGATGAGAATAGTGATCAGCAGATGATCCTGGTCGGATTTTAGGCGTTCAAGTGCCTCAGAACCAGCTTTTTTCTGTTCAATAAGGGTGCGCACCTTTGCCGGGTTTATCGAGATTAATGCAACTTCTGACCCTGAAAAAAACGAGGAGAAGATGAGACACAAAATAAAAATAATCAGTGCAAAACTGTATTCTATCATTGCACGGTACCGCCTCCGGCGGCGATTGTTATATTCGGATTCATATATGAATTACTCTTTTCATTTGAACGTTTCTCCAGATAAAAGCAACGTTTATTCAAAAAATTCCCGAACCCATTTCACTTCCTCAGACACGACGTCAATTTTTTCCCTGAGGGACAATTTCGTCTGAAAGGTGAGGTCTTCAATCTCAAGGATGAGCGGTCCCGAATATCCGTTCTCTGCAAGAAGTGTGAGTATTTGCGCCACTTCCGCGTTTCCCTTTGCTCTGTAATGCATTCTGCCGTTCTTATAAGCACTGACATGAACAACGGCAATACGGTCACTGAGATGCCGGATATACTCTGCGGCATCGCCATTGTTCCCGGTGAATGTATGGGCGATATCCAGAGTGAAAGAGAGCCATTTTTCTCTCTCCAAGAGGGATATCAGGTCATATGGCGCGGGCAGAAGGGAGTTTACCGTACGCTCCATATTTTCAAGTGCAACGACCATACCTGCAGATGCCGCACATGTGGTAACTGCTGAAAGATAATGTGCCAGTCGTTTTTTGTCAGCAGACGATGCAGGGCGCTTTGCCGTTCTTCTGCCCGGGTGGATGGTGACCGCGCAGGCATTGATTTCTCTGGCAAGTGAAATTGCCTGACAGGTCCACCGGGTGGAGATATCTGCCACATCCGGGTTTATCGAGCAGGGGTTTAGATCAAGTATCGGTGCATGGACACTCACACAACGAATGGCGGGGTGGGTATGGATGGCGTTGGAAAGAACCTCTAATGGCAGATCGTTCAGCCAGAATGAGGGGGTTTCCAGCCAGAATTCAACGGCATCACATCCGGCGTCTGTGAGCGCGTCAAATATTGTATCAACTGCGTATTCATGGAAAAACATCGTTGATGCGCCCACTGTTGCCATGCTTCCCCCTTTTATTTTTCTCTTGTAATAACCTTTTACCCTGTTTTCCGATACAGAGTATTCATAAAGGAATGGGATAAAAATAGTGTTTATGCGACGGATGGGGGATGAAGATCCCGGAGGATCCCTTATTTATTCTGTTTCCTCCCTGACAGCAGTGATTGCCTCTCTCCTAAACGACGACCGTATCCAAAATGTCTGGGTGGAAGGAGAGATCACCAATTTTCTTCACCATCGGTCCGGTCACCGGTATTTTTCTCTCTCTGAAGATCCGGGTGCGCGCCCCTCGGTAATTCGCTGCGCAATGTGGAAAAGCTATGGACGTGAACTGGCATTTACGCCGGTGAACGGGATGCGTGTACGGGTCTACGGATCGGTGGATCTGTATGAACCGGGCGGTGAGTACAAGTTTATTGCAAGAGAGATGGAGGAAGCGGGTCGCGGAGATCTGTTTCAACTGGTAAGTCAGTGGAAACAGATGCTGGAAAAAGAAGGGCATTTTGCGCTGGCAAAAAAGAAGCCGTTGCCCCGCTACCCGCAGGTGGTGGGGGTGGTGACCGCAGAGACGGGTGCCGCACGCCGGGATATTGAACATGTTATTGCGCGGCGGTTTCCGGTGACCCTGTTGCTCTCCCCCTGCAAAGTGCAGGGGCCGGGTGCTGAACATGAGATTGCAGACGCCATCCGTGCTCTTGACGGCAAGGCTGATGTGATCATTGTCGGACGGGGAGGGGGGTCATTTGAAGACCTCTTCTCCTTTAATCACCCTGAGGTAGTCCGGGCTGTCAGCGCCTGTTGGACACCAATTGTCAGTGCCGTCGGACATGAGGTTGACACCACACTGATCGATTATGCAGCAGACGTCCGGGCCCCTACCCCGTCTGCAGCAGCAGAGATTGTTGTCCCGGATAAAAATGAACTGGAGCAGGCACTTCAAACGCTTAACCAGCGCATTTTACAGAGTACCGATCGCTACTTCCGTCGTTTTCACTCAGATATTGAGGATTTCCGTCTCCGGCTTCGTCCTGACAGACTCCGGACCCAGATTTCGCGTGAACAGGAATATATCGGTGAAATGAGTGAGCGAATCCTGAAGTTTGCAGACCGGGAGTGTGAACGGAATCGAATGATCTTAACCGCAGAACAAACAAAACTGACGGGTCTTGACCCCTATGGTCCCGTGTTGCGGGGTTATGTGCTTGTCAGGAAAGAAGGGCAGCTCGTACAATCTGTGAGGTCTCTGGATGCTGATGATGAGGTCTCACTTACCTTCAGGGATGGATCTGCACGGGCACGTATCAATGAGGTGACGTATGACACGGACATATGAAGAAAATCTACAGGAACTGAAAGAAATAATTCGGACCCTTGAATCCGGCTCCGTTGCGCTGGAAGAGATGCTCGTTTGTTATGAGCGTGGAATGGAGCTTATAAAAATCTGTGAAAAAATGCTTGAATCTGCGGAGCTGAAGATCGTTCTTCTTCAGGAATCGTGAATATTTCCATATGCACGGTCATTTCTTCCTCCTGTACCAGTGCAGCGATAAGCTTTCGCGGGAGTGTTTTTGCGGTGAAATCAGCATGCACCCCAATGGTTCTGCCATCGACATAAGAACTTCTTCTCCAGACAAGATCTGTTGGGTGACTGAGAGTAAGCCGACTGCTGCCCCGCGCGGTGATGGTGCATGTCTCTGTTCCTGCAGAAAGTGTGGTCACCAGAAGTGCGGCATCTGATGTGATTGCCTTCCTGAATTCAGGGTCCAGGTCACATGAGCCCTTTTCAGCATGCACTCCTATGATGCATGTTCCCCTGGGTGTGAGGTCTTCTTCCCGGGTAATCTCAAAGGTTGACTGATGGAGTGCCCTGACATTCGGGTGGCCGCTACAGATCAGTCTCTCACAGGGCGGTTTTTCCATTGATGGAGATACTATTTGACTGCCACATTCAAATTATTACCTGCCTTCGGGCTCAGGTTAATCTCTGCAGAATGTCAATACTATAGCGATGATGTATGAAGTACACTGTCCCATTTGTGGGGAAGAGACAACCCACCGTATCCTGAAGGAGTCATCTGACCTTCTGGTCCAGTGTGAAGTATGCAGCCATGTGCATCATGTAGCGTGTCCCCCCTGTCCAAAATCCCTTTTTATCCGGACTATTATCAGTGATGAAGACCGTTCACAGGTTGGAACAATTGAGCTGAATGAATCGGATAAGTGTTTAATCGGCGATTTTTTTGTCGCTGAGATTGGAGATGAGGTCTATAATGTTGAGGTATGTGGTATCGAAGCGGGCCCGCGCCGCCCGTCCCGTGCACGGGCAGCAGATATCACTGCTCTCTGGACGCGCGTCATTGACAGCGTTGTCGCCAAAATTTCAGTTCATGACGGCATGCGCACGATTCCCTGTTATATTCGCTGTGAAGGTGAACGTGACTTTCAGATTGGGAGTATAGAAAATATTGATGGCATGAATGTTCGCATAAGTCATATCAAACTGCGAAACGGGTCGATGATGAGAAAAGAAGGATGGAAGGCATATGCGCGGAAAATACGCCGGGTATATGGCACCCGCTTGTGAACTACCCCCTGGCTAAAGACTAGGGGGTTTTCCGCTTCATTCATAACCAGATATATTTTCTTATTTTTTCTTCAAGAACCGGGCCCGGTGTAATGCTCTCCATGCGTTCTTTTTCTGTACCATGAACAAGAACAAGAATGGTAGGTGTGACCTTTAGGCCATATGTCTGAATTGCGCCTTCTGTTTTCACTGCATCAATACCAGTAATGGTAATTCCGAGTTTTTCTTCAATCTTCAGGTTGATCTCCTTTTGTTCATCACAGCCGGGGCATCCGTCCTGATGGAAATACAGTATCTCTACTGACATACTGGTAAAAAAGGGGGAAGTAATATATGAAACTGTTTGTTTCAGATCATCTGAAGGATAGTGATATCCGCAGAGGCATAGCCATACTGGACGGTCAGTGTGTTGTTACCTTTTTCGACGATCTTTGCCATTCTGGTGGCGATGGTTTCAGGTGCCGTTTCATTGCCGAGGACAACTTCAGGCTGAGGTGCGAATCCAAGAGGAACCCACATACCAACTGCTGCTTCTGAATAGTTCCCGTCAATGCTGGTGTACTGCTCTGCGGTCATCTCCCGTACCATGGTCTTTCCGAAGGGGAATGAAATGGTTTTTGAACCACCTTCGCGCATCCCTATTGCTTCATCAGCAATCGTCGTCATCTCGGGTTCAAAGAATGCATAGGCAGTATCGCCGACAGGGTACATATACACATTAATCGGCACAATGAAGTCTGAATAATTTTGACCAATCACCATCTGCAGAGGCTGTGAAACGCCTGCCACCACACCTTCTTTCTCAATTACCGTCCGATCAGATGAAAGGACAGGTGTCCCGGTGTCGTCGCGGATGGTGTAACTGACAAGAATCCCTGTTCCATCCTTTGCTTTTTTAAATATCGAGAAAACATCCATTTGAAGGGTAAACCCGAGCACACAGGCAATGAGAATGAAGACAATAAATCCCTGCGTGAGAGGTTTGCTCCAGTCTTGTTTTTTCTTTGCGCTCTTCTTTTTTGCCATTAGTATTGTTTCAACTCTTTTCACTATTAAACATGTATATTGGCGCAGGTATTTTTGCTGCAATAAAGGGCGTTACGTGGGTAACATTTATCTCATATACTGTTGGTATCAGTGACTGTTGGTCTGGTGTCAAAGAACCGTTACCAAAAGGAGAAAAAGGGATAATTATGATTCGAAGAAGATATCCGTTCGCTCTGATCTGGAATGAACTTGATGAATTGGTGACAGAATGGGAGTCGCGTGTGCAGGATGCGGTGGCCGCCGGAGCAGCTTTTCCCTCTATAGTCGGGCCGGCGTTGCGGAGGGAATTCCGGGTTGATGTACGCGAAGAAGTAAACGACGTGTTCGTCATTGCAGATCTCCCGGGCGTTGATAAAAAGGATGTTGTCATCCGATTAAAAAATCCCCTGACTCTGGAAATATCTGTCTCGGGCGCAGCAGCACAGGAGGAATGTGATTATTATATGCGTGAGCGTCTTTCTGGAAACATGCGCCGTATTGTCACCCTTCCGGCAGAAGTCATTGATGAAGAGGCCAGTGCATCTTTTCGAAATGGCGTATTGGAAATTTGCCTCAGGAAAATGCCCCAGGAGTCCGGGAGTGTCATTCCCATTGCCTAATTTTTCCCGTATGTGTCTGGGCTCTCACGAATCGTTATGACTTTCTTTGTCGGCACGCCCGGA
>CAZFXY010000098.1:0-6678 GCA_964523185.1 uncultured Methanoculleus sp. | reverse complement strand
GGCACGGGGAAACGCGGGCACGGGGAAACGCGGGCACGGGGAAACGCGGGCACGGGGAAACGCGGCATCCACTGTTACATACTGCTCACCGGCCCGGGGGGAAACGCGGAAACGCGGAAACGCGGAAACGCGAATGATCCAATCATGGCACCATTCAGTGGATACCTGATCACATCCGCTTTGGTGTAACATTCCCCGGTTCATCTGAAACAATCAGGCAGCCGGGGGGCCGGTTTTTCAAAAGCAAAAATCACATTCTCCTTGTCCGATTGCTATTCATTTATATAGCGGTAAACGATAATTACAAACATGCTGTCGCTACACGTATCATCGGTATACCAACACATGGCGCCATCATTCGTATCATTATTATCAGGAGGATTATTCAATGCAATTACAGGATACTACAAAATATCTCATACACCTCAGGATCGAAGCAGAGGGGGTGGTGCAAAAGTCTGATGTTGTTGGTGCAATTTTTGGCCAGACGGAAGGGCTTTTGGGGGAGGAACTGGATCTCCGTGAGCTCCAGCGCACCGGCAGAATGGGGCGGATTGACGTCCAGATCACCAGTATCAGGGGTGATACGAAAGGCGATGTGCACATGGCCTCATCCCTTGATAAGGCAGAGACGGCAATTCTTGCAGCATCCATGGAGACCATTGAACGGGTGGGGCCCTGTAATGCACGGGTGCGGGTCGATCGTATCGAAGACATCCGGGTCACGAAACGCCAGCAGATCATCAACCGTGCGCGGGAGCTGTTGATTGAATCATTTGACGAAGAATCGATTGACACGAATGCCATCATGGATTCGGTCCGGGAATGCTCGCGGATAGAAAAGATTGTAGAGATCGGGGAGGAGAAACTGCCTGCGGGCCCCAATGTGCATGATGCCGATGCCATCATTGTGGTGGAAGGACGGGCAGATGTCATCAACCTTTTGAAATACGGCATAAAAAATGCGATTGCGGTTGAAGGCACCAATATTCCGGAGACCATTGTTCATCTCTGCAATCAGAAGACGGCCACCGCATTTGTGGACGGCGACCGCGGAGGTGATCTGATTCTCAGTGAACTGGTGCAGGTCGCAGAGATTGATTTCGTTGCCATCAGTCCGCGGGGGCGATCGGTGGAGGACATGTCCAGAAAAGAGAT
Source organism: uncultured Methanoculleus sp. (assembly GCA_964523185.1). GTDB lineage: Archaea > Halobacteriota > Methanomicrobia > Methanomicrobiales > Methanomicrobiaceae > Methanogenium. The sequence continues at coordinate 5,520 of CAZFXY010000098.1, read as the reverse complement.
CATCAAACCCCTGCGCAACAAGATTCCGGTTGAATATATCCTGAACAAGGAGGGAGAGGTGGATATCCCCGAGCTCCACCACCGCATGGACAGTATTGACGTAAGCACGCAGGAACGGGCACGCAAACACCAGAAAGGGGTGCACATTCAGACACACCCCGGTTCCCTGGAATGGCACATGGCAGAGGTAAAAGAAAAGCATGTGGCCCGGGTTCTCTCAGAAAAACGGGACATTCTGAAAGAATCAGATGCAGATCTCGTTGACGATCTGTTAACCCACATGCCTGCTGACGGGCACGGGCTCGTTATTGATCGCATGGTGGATCAGCGGATGGTAGATTATGCGTTTTCTGCGGATCTAACCTATATCGCAGCACCTGATTTTTTAGGGATTGTTAAAAAACCGGTGTCCCTGAAACTGATAAAAATCTCATAACGCTGGATTTCCTGTTGTAAAACAGGGCAGCAATCCCTTCCTTTTATTGTAAAACAGAGCGGCAATCCCTTTCTTTTATTGTAAAACAGAGCGGCAATCCCTTTTCTGGTCTTCCTTTTTCCCGCTCCAATAGGTTAAATGCTCGAGACGGAGATATATGATACTGCGTGATTGGTGGTAAAACCCATCTGAATTCAGATGAGTTTGTTGTGGTGGAACCGTAGAAACGGACAGGTGAGTGAGAGACAGTGCACAAAGAAGAATTAATCAGGCTTCACGAGATAATGGCAGAGATCAAGGACAGTTTTGAGGCAGATAATCCTGAAAATGATTTTTCAGGCTATTACGCCCTGAAGATTGATCCCAGTCAGGTTCACAAGAGCAAAATGGAGCATAAACACGCAATCTTTATTCTTGGTCAGGAGATTGCCGTTATTATGAGAAACAATGAACGTTCAACGCCGAACCGTATTGCTGACCGGATGGGCGAACTCGCACAGCGAACCGAAAAAGAGATTGATTATCTATCCTGACTGTTATTTTTTTGATCTTCTCTGATGAGATACGCTGCGAGCAGTTCAGGGATGGGCGCTTCCATACAGTGCCAGTTTGGCGTGCCGTTGACTTCAAGCACCGTATAGCTGTTGCCCTGTTCCAACAAATCAACGCCACAGTAGTCAATCCCGATTGCCTGTGCCGCAGCTTCTGCCACCTTTTTCATTGCATCCGGTAATACCGCAAGCGCCGTTCCAATCCCGCCCTGATGGATATTGTGGGCAAAGGAATCTGACACGCGCATGATGGCACCGACCGCAACGCCGCCGATGACAAATACCCGGTAATCGCGGTCATTTTCTATGTATTCCTGCAGATAATATGGCCCTTCCGGCAGATCGTCAACGTCGGTGAAGGGAAATATCCCATTTCCGTCGTACCCGTAGAGCGGTTTATAGACTGCCCGGGTATGGCGGGCAAGAAATCGTTTTGCCTCGGTGAGTGAACCGGTAAAGATGGTGTCCGGTGTTGATACACCTGCCAAAATCAGGCGGGCGGTGGTCTGCGCCTTACTGGCACAGACGGCGATCGCCTGAGGGTCATTTATCATTCTGTTTCTGAGTGCAAGAGCGCTGATGACCTCAAATTGCACACCGTCCTGTTTTATGCCGCAGACCCATATCGTCTCTCCTGATATGCCCGGTGAAAAGGAGTCTATGGCGTTTAGGTCAATCAGTGCATACGGGTACTCGCGCTCTTCGAGTGCGCGAATCACCATTCCGGTAGAGTTGTCATCCGGGGTGTCCGTTGGTTTGGGAACAATATAGATCATGGGTGTCGTCCGTGCAAAAGTAAAAAAGAGATATGCGTTCTCTGGTGATGACGGTTTGGTATTGTTTATCCGATGACGGTGTCAGGATCCACAATCTCATCCCGGGTAATGATAGGCTTTGCATATTTCTGCCAAATAATTTCCCGGTAGACCGGGCCGCTATTGTAGGTGCAAAATGGTATCAGTGTCCCGTCCGGCGTGGCGTAATGGATACAGCAGCGCTGCACACGGTCAGTGTCGTAATTAAAGCAGTCCATGAAGTGCATCGTGCCGATAAAGAGGGCATTCCAGTGGAATTTTCGCAGTGCCTCAAAATCATGCTTGACAAGCGTCTGGGCGATCACCTTCCAGAATAACGTGTTACTGCTCACCTTGTTGTGTTTCAGTGAGATTCTCATGTCATTGATGCCTTCGATCAGGGTCTTGTATTTGTTTAGCGACCCGTCCCCCTGATTCAGCTTCTCCACCATCAGTTTGATGGCAGCAAAAAACCCGTCCACATCAACCATATCATTGATCGGGACAAGCCCGTCTTCGGTGACAAATCCATAGGTGGCTGCCCCGCAGTGCTGGTGCGTGGTAAACCGCACCTGTGGTTCACCGGTATAGGTCTCAATCAGGTCTGAGAAGGGGATGACGCAGGGCACCGGATAGAAATAATCCTTCTTGATGATTCCGTTGGTCTGCTTCTCAATGCGGTCTGCGAGGTCAGGGATGGTGACCCGTTCTTTTGCCACATTGTCGGCTGACGCGGCACCGGTGAATGACACCGGCTGATAATTGACTCCCCGAACCACATCAACGTTATCTGCGGCAAACCGGATGATATCTCCGACTTCATGATCATTCCTGCCGTTGATGATTGTCGGCACCAGTACAACGCCCAGTTTTACTTTCCTGCACTGGTCAATGACTTTTTTGCTTATTTTTATGAGCGGATTTGTTTCCCGGGTAACGCCGTCGAAGTGCAGGTATATGGTGGATGTACCTGCATCTTTCAGGTGTTGTGCATACTCCGGTTCCCGCGCGATCCTGATGCCGTTTGTGGCAATCTGCACCTGCCCGAACCCCATGTCCTTTGCTTTTTTTACAATCTCAGGGAGATCGTCTCTCATGGTGGGTTCACCACCGGAGAACTGCACCGCAGGCGCCGGCACCGGCTTCTGGTCGCGCAGCAGTTGCATCATCCCGACCACGTCTGCGAAGGATGGTTCATAGATGTAGCCGCATGCATGCGCGTTTGCAAAACAGAAATCACAGGCGAGGTTACAGCGGTTTGTCAGATCAATATTTGCAAGCAGTGTCCCTGATTTATGGTTGCTGCAGAGCCCACAATCCAGCGGACACCCCCGTACGATCTCTTTCTGGGGGTTGTCGATACCCGGCCCGATCCCCTCAAAGACGTCAAATTTTTTGTACATCTCTGCATCAGACCAGTAGAGGTGTTTACTGACCCCATGGTCGGGACACTCCCGCACGATGTAAACTTTCCCGTCCTCTTCAATTACATCTGCCGGCAGGATTGCCCCACATGCTGGGCACAGACTTGTTGTTTGTTTTAATACGATCATTGAGCATCACGCGGAGTTATCAGCTATATCATTACGAACTAATGTTCTCTATTATTCCTCTCGTCAGTATTAATGGTTGTTTTTCCGACAATTGTCGTTAGTAATCCGGAATGAACCGTTTTTGTCGTTGATGGTGCGGTGAGAGACGGGTGACGATTTTATCTCTGGAATGAGAGTAATTCGATACTTTAATGATCTCTTTGGGTCTTATATGCTGTAGTTCAGTGGGGGTTTTGGTATCAGTATATACGACATTCTGTTTTCGCTTTTGTTTGCTTTCTGGCTGATGATCCCTGCCTATGTCCCGAATTCAGCGGCTGCGGTGTTCGGCGGAGGAAGACCGATTGACGGAAAAAGAAACTGGCGTGACGGAAGGCGTATGCTGGGGGACGGCAAGACATGGCGTGGTCTTTTTGGCGGCGTGCTGGTGGGTATCTGCATCGGTATGCTGCAGGTGGTGGCTGAACCGTATCTTGGCATCTCGGTGCTGACACCCTCTGTCGTGGTCTGCCTCGCCGTTGGTGCCCTGCTGGGAGATATGGTGAAGAGTTTTGTCAAACGGCGGCTCAATAAATCCCGGGGAGAGGAATGGCTCATCGCTGACCAGTATGACCTTGTGGTAGGAGCCTTTGTTTTGCTGCTGCTCTTCAACACTGCGTGGGTCTTTGCCACCATCACCCCGCTCATCCTGATCGGGATTCTTATCCTGACCCCCCTCCTCCATCGCGGAGCAAATATTATTGGCTATTTCATAGGAGTAAAAGACGTACCATGGTAGATACTGCAGTAACAGAATCGTTGATTGCATACAACGCAATACAGTTTGGTGAGTTTACCCTTGCCTCCGGTCAACAGAGTTCGTATTACATTGACATCAAACGTGCAGCGACCCAGCCGGGGCTGCTTGCGATAATTGGCCGTGCCATCTCAGAACTGGGCACCTTTGACTGTGTCGCAGGCGTGGCCGTCGGTGCGGTGCCGATTGCAGTCGCGGTGTCCCTTGCGTCCAACACGCCCTATGCCATCGTCCGTAAGGGGGAGAAGGCATATGGCGTCGGCGGCACGGTGATCGGTGATGTACACGGGAAACATGTGCTCCTGGTGGAGGATGTGACCACATCCGGTGGCAGTGTGCTCTATGGTGTCCATGCGCTGCGGGATGCCGGTGCCGTGGTGGATACGGTTGTGACCGTTGTCGACCGCGAACAGGGAGCATCTGAGCGTCTGGCTGAAGCCGGAGTGTCTTTGGTTCCCCTCGTCCGGGTCTCTGACCTGCTCAGGGAACACTAACCTTTTAGCCGTATGCGCGGCAATAATTCATATGAAATTTCTTGTTGTGGGTGGAGGAGGCAGGGAACATGCGCTGGCTGATGCCCTTTCACGCAGCAGCAATGTTGAAATCTATTCTGTCATGGGAAAGGAAAATCCTGGTATCGCTGCATTGTCTGTCGATGTCTTCATCTGCGATGAGACGGATGTTTGTCGCGTAGCAGACTATGCTGCAGTACAAGGCGTTGGATATGCAATCATCGGCCCTGAGGCGCCTCTGGAAGCAGGTGTCGCCGATGCACTGGCCGAACGCGGTATTTTCTGCATTGGCCCCCGCAAAAAGGCTGCACGGATTGAGACGGATAAGGAGTTCTGCCGGAACCTGATGCGCGATCATGGGATTGACGGATGTCCGGGATATCAGGCATTTCACGACCCTGAGGAGGCATGCGCCTACATCGATGCACATGGTGTCGATCTTGCCGTCAAGCCGATTGGTCTGACCGGCGGCAAAGGCGTGAAGATCATGGGTGAACATCTCAATGCGTCGGGTGCAAAGGACTACATTCGTGAGATTAACGGAGACGTCGTCCTTGAGGAACGGCTGATCGGAGAGGAGTTCACCCTGATGGCCTTCGTTGACGGCGAGCATCTGGTGCCGATGCCGCTTGTTCAGGACCACAAACGGGCGTATGAAGGGGATGTTGGCCCCAATACCGGTGGTATGGGTTCCTACTCCATGGAAGATCATTCGTTTCCGTTTGTGACGGATGCAGACCGGGATCAGGCATTTGCTATTATGAAGGCGGTGATTGCTGCACTGAAAGCAGAAGGGTGTCCGTATGTCGGTTTCCTGTATGGTCAGTTCATGAATACGGCAGACGGGCCCAAGGTGATCGAGTTTAATGCGCGGTTTG
>CAZFXY010000097.1:0-6784 GCA_964523185.1 uncultured Methanoculleus sp. | reverse complement strand
GATTTCGGGTGAAGGCTCTATTTGGAGACAGGGTCGGATGAACCCGCGGACCAATTTCTGCGCTGTTCAGGTCGGTCGATAGTGTGCCCCTGACACGACACGATGGCGTCAATTTCTATTTCAATAATGTTATAATCTTTCTTCTCAGACTTTCCCATTAAATCTGAATATCTGTTTGTCACTTGTCCCGGCGAAGACGTATAAAACAGGTTTCGGCAGGGAGAGATGTGGTATAAAGATAATTCATGTGGTAGGGTATTCGGGTTCTGGAAAGACTACCTTTATGTGCAGGCTTGGGCCTGAAATGAATCGTTGTGGAAGAGTTGCGACCATCAAACATATGGGTCATCACACCTTTGCCCTTGAGGAGGGAAAAGATACCACTTTGCATTATCATACCGGTGTTGAATTATCTGTTGGTATTGATGACAGAAAGTCTGTTATCTCGCTGAGGACGACCGACCTGTATGAAATACTTGATCTCCTCGCTGATCGTGGAATTGAATATGTGATTATTGAGGGTTTCAAGACCTATTCCTTCCCATCGATAGTAATCGGAGACTTTGAGACCGATCGATGTATATTGCGAAATCCCTCTGTTGATGAAGTTCTTTCGTCACTCGACGAATTTTACGATTACTATACCCTCCCTGCTCTCATCAAAGAGGTGACCGAGGTGTGCAGACCATACTCATCTGCTGCTCTGTTAACCTTTAGTGGTGTTATGAGAAAAATGGACGGGAATGAATCTTTTGTTTGTCACAATCCTGAGGAAGCAATCATGAGAGCGAGAAGGAGAATTGCATCCCTTGAAGGGATAGTCGGGGTTAGGTTTCTTCAGGTTGAGAAACCGCATTCTGGCACAGGCAATCGGGTATTGTATGCAGTAATTGCAGCAAAAAAATTTGAAACTGCTTCTGCTGCCCTTGCAGAAGGGCTGTCTTGTCTCAGCGATGAACTCCGTAATTTTGGTCTTGAACTTTCAGGAATGCCTCTTTAGGTATTCGTCACTTTTTGCCGAAAAAAACAGAAATATGATATTTTTATCTTCAATACTATTGATGCAGTTATTTTCTTCTTTCTTCCATCTCGTCGATGATTTCATCCAGATGCATCACCCTGTCCATTTCAGTACCGACAAGACAATAGCCACGCCTGTCTACCGCCCATGTCGGATATCGCAGAATCTCCTCAGGGATATGCTCTGATGGAATTTGTCCTGCTTTAATAAGATCACGCAGGCTGAATCCTGAACGTTTTCCCAGTTCTGTAAGGTTCTTCACCGATTTATGCAGCTCTCTTGCGTCAATTTTATCCCATTTTAATATCTGGCACATTGTCATGTTCAGATCTCTTTCAAGGACGATCTGATTGATAGCATCACTTTCCCCCAAATAAAATGAAAAAAAGGATCTCTTTTCTGCAAGAATTTCTGCACAACTTTCCGCAGTAACTTTGCAATCCATCACTAACTGGTGAAATGCCTCTGGTTCATCGGTCTTCTCCAGCGCGACGATCCCCTCTGCCAGTTCACCCAGGATATCTTCAATATCGCCAATTCCGGCGATCTCATCCTGAATTTTTTCGTATAATTTCACGCCGAAAAAACTCTCTTTATGTTCTGCCGGTTTGTCTGTAGGGTTCCATTCCATGTATTAGAACAATACAGGATTTGACTATATAGTGTTATTGAACCAGGAATCTGTCGTCTCATTTGGATGGGAAAAGGAATCATCGAAGGCGATAGGTGAATGAACAATGTGTGTGTGTGCAATATGACTGACAGAGAGCAAAAAATTCAACGGTCAATAAAAATACTCCATGTATTATAAATACTGGGCGCCTGAGGGACGCCAATCCCTTTTCTCATGTACTATGATGGAATGGCCGACTGAAGGTTTCGTTGCTTATATGGTATGCCATGCGTTCTCCACGATGGATTTGAGTGGATTTTATGATAGATTTTGTGCACGAACGCTGGTTTATCCCTGCATTCATATTTGACGGTCTACGTTTAAATAAAGGGATGGATCGAGAGGGTCAACATAGGTCTTTTTTTAAATACTGAAATGATAATAATAATCATATGATTCGTCAGTCAGGTGTGTATTCCCGCGGCGGGGTTATCACAGAGAAAAAATCAGATTACTGCACTGTCCGTCTTCGTTTGCCTGCCGGTGTGATCTCTCCGGAGCAGATGGTGGGAGTGGCCGAAATAGCAAAGAAATATGGAAGTGGGGATGTGCACCTCACAACCCGGCAGACACTGGAAATACCCCATGTGGAACCAAAAAATCTTGAGGCAATGGTAGTTGAGCTTGAGGAAAACGGCACCCCCCTTGGTGCGGAAAGAGAGGAGGTCGTTAACATTGTGGCATGCCCGGGGAATGATAGATGCAGGGCCTCCAACATTGATTCCATCTCTCTTGCAAAGAGAATCGATGAAAAACATTTTGCGAGAGACATGCCGGTAAAGATACGCATTGGAATATCTGCCTGCCCCAATTCCTGTTCGGGAGAACAATTCAATGAGATTGGTATCACAGGCATCTGCAAACCAATTCGTGATCCCGGACTCTGTACCGGCTGTGGTACCTGTGTTGAATACTGCCGTGAATCCGGGATTATGGTAAAAAACGGTACGGTTCAGGTTGATGGTTGTACATGTATCCTGTGCGGTGCCTGTGTTTCCACGTGTCCGTATGATATCCTCATATCAGAGCCTCCCGCGTATCGTATCACCGTTGGGGGAAGGCGTGGTCGTCATCCTGCTATTGGTGTACCTTTTATCACGGTTACATCAGAGGATTATGCTCTTGAAGTGGTGGATAAGCTGATTGACTGGGTATACCGGTATGCATATACCGGCAAACTTCTTGCTGATCAGATGAACAAAATGGATTTTGATGTATTAAAAGAATCATTATTGCAACAGCTTCCTGAAGGTGCAATATTTAAGGAATAATATGTGAAGAAAAATGTTCTCCCTTTTTTTCGGCAGAATGTCACATTTTATTGTTGTCAACATCTATACTGATTCATATATGGGTCGTGGAATGCCTGGTCTTCTGAATGGATTGGAGTCAGGGGCATAGGTTGTTGTTCGAAAACAAGTTTGAGGGTAACGATAATGAGGGTAATTTTAACAGTCAGATCAGAGGAAAAATCATTTGTCCCTGTTGAAGCAGAAACGATTGTTACAAAGACATTTCTTTCTGATTATTCATCCTGTACGGTGTGGCGTGGTAACCGGGAGCTCTTGCTTTCTGAAGTATTTGATATTGAGTGTGAGGGAAGCGCTGAATCGGCCGATGACGTAGAAATAATTCTCCGTGGAGATGCCTCGAAAATCAAGCGCATCGGGGAAAATATGGATGGGGGAAAGATTACGGTTGAAGGTGACATCGGGATGCACTGCGGAAATTTTATGTCGGGAGGTACTATTGAGATTCATGGCAATGCTGATGGGTGGCTTGGACGTGAGATGAGAGCTGGTCATATCATCTGTCATGGGAATGCCGGGCATTACTGTGGTTCCGGATACCGGGGTGAGAAAAGTGGCATGCTTGGCGGCACTATCGAAGTACTTGGTGATGCAGGAGATTTCTGTGCGGAGTGTCTGTCAGGTGGCGAGGTGATTGTGCGGGGTTCCTGCGGGGATATGGCAGGTGTTGACATGAAGGATGGGACACTGACAATATACGGCGATTGCACACGTTTATGCGGGAATATGAAAGGGGGCATTGCAACGGTGTTTGGCACGGTCCACGGCATGATGCCCACGTTCAGAAAGATGGATGACGTTGAAGTGGAGGGGCAAACCATGGCGTGCTTTATGGGAGATATCGGAAACAGGGGTAAAGGTATTCTTCAGATATCTGAGTACCATTATCTCTGAGATGCTCCTGGTTTTTCCACCTAACCCTGAGAAATGACGTTCCCTGCAGGCTTTTTCTTTGGAAGCCGGCGATTTTCTCGTGTAAAAGCATGTTTTACTGGTTCTGGCGGTGCAATGGGGGATATGAATCTGGATAATGGCGATGGGTTTCAGTTGTTTTACCCGGTTTATATCAGACATACATCCAGAACTGTTCTGATTGGGCATTTGTAGTGGTAACATGCGGCACCAAAATCATGACCGGGCATACAAATCTGTGTGAAATTTTTTGCATTACCACACGTTTTGCATTACCACACGATAACAGAACGTCAGAGAAGATTTCATTGATCGAAACGGCTGTTCCGTAGTATACCTTCTATGGTGGAATGTTCCGCATTTTTCAAGAGGAATAAAATAATCTAATTACGGAGAAGCACACATAGATTTTTAAGCTGATGCTGATGACGGTAGAAAACCCCTCTTCTTTTAAGAAAACCATACTGATAGGAATCGTTGTCGGCATCATATCGGGCATCGGTGCACTGCTGTTCTTTTGGGGGCTTGAATACGGGACACATTTCGTAATGGAAGGGATCTTTCACTATCATCTTCCTCTGGAAGGTCAGTCTGAGCAAATAATATCAGGATGGACGCCACCCCCGTTTATCTGGCTCATCCTCCCGATAATCTGTGGTGGTGCGCTTGCCTCCGGACTACTGGTGCAGAGATTTGCACCTGAAGCCGAAGGACATGGCACCGATGCCGCGATTAAGGCATTTCACGGTGATGGCAAAATTCGCTGGAGAGTTCCGGTGATAAAGGCGGTTGCTTCGATCCTTACCATCTCTACCGGAGGGAGTGCGGGGCGGGAAGGACCGACTGCGCAGATATCTGCAGGGTTTGGTTCGATTGCAGCCGATGCCCTGAGACTTTCCCCCCGCGACAGAAGAATTGCGCTCGCGACCGGGATCGGTGCGGGCATCGGAACGATATTCAAGGCCCCGCTTGGCGGTGCCATTCTTGCTGCAGAAATTCTGTACACCCGTGATTTTGAGGCAGATGTGATCATTCCTTCATTTTTGGCCTCTGTCATCGGATATTCTATATTTGGATTTTTTGAAGGGTATGATCCCATCTTCGGAAAAGGAATGATTCACTGGGAGATTGGGCAAATCCCTTTGTTCCTCGTTCTTGGCTTGATTTGCGCTCTCGTCGGACTGCTCTATATCAGAACCTTTTATGGAACAAAACGGACATTTGCTGCATTTTTTGAAAAACATCATCTCCCTAAATACCTCAAACCGGTTGCAGGTGCCTTCTTTATCGGAATATTCGTTATTGCTCTCTCCTATATTTCCCCGAACACGATGCTTACAGCACTTGGCAGTCTCGGTACCGGATATGGATTCTTACAACTGGCGATTTACAACATGCTGCCGTTATCTGTTCTTATTCTGCTCCCGTTTACAAAAATCATCACGACCTCCCTGACAATTGGATCCGGGGGTAGTGGTGGCGTCTTTGCGCCAGGGCTTGCCATAGGCGGGTCTGCGGGCGGAGCATTTGGCATGTTACTCCATGTGCTGATTCCTCAGATTGTGCCGTTGTCATCGGTTCCGGCCTTTGTAATCGTGGGTATGATCGCTCTTTTCGGGGGAATAGCGAACGCACCGATAGCGGTGATGATTATGGTTGTCGAAATGACGTGCGACTTTTCACTGCTGGTGCCTGCTATGGGTGCGGTGGCGGTTTCCGGAGTTCTCACCGGCGAAAAAACCATCTTTATCGAACAGCTCAGGACAAAGGCCCAATCTCCGGCACATCGGGGAGAATATCAGATTAAGATTCTTGAGCAGATATCCGCAGAAAGTGGCATGCAAAAACGAAATGATCTGATCTGTTTTTCACCAGACGATCCTTGGGAAAAAATGATCCGTGTTATGGATGAAACTCATCATACCGGGTTTCCGGTAATGGAAGATGGGAAACTGGTGGGTATTGTCACACGGCGCAATGCTCAGCTGGGGAGTCTCAGTAACGCGTCTATACGTGATATCATGACAACAGATGTCTATACTCTTTATCCCGATTCCAATATGGAAAATGCTCTTGCACTCATGATGGACCAGGATATTCATCACCTCCCGGTCGTTGACAGAGTTGACACTGGCGTTCTGTTAGGATTTGTCACTTCAACCGATATTATGCGTTCATATGTCCAAAAATTAAACGAACTCTCCAACAAGAGTTAAACAACGTTACGTTTTTTGTGGAGCATTTCACCCATTGGCGAGTCAGGCCGTTTTCGCTGAACTGGTGCCATTTGATACGTCAGGATGTCGTGTCCATGGTTAGCTTCAGTCGCTGCTCACGATCGTTTATTTTTCCATGTTCATCATTATAGAATCAGCATGTGCCAAATTTCCGAAAGATACCGTATTAGTATTCGATTTGTAGGTACCGGTTGGGATGAGAAGGGCAATTCTGATTATCATCACGTTTCCTGTATAATTCAGGAGATCTCGTGCTAGATGGGTGTTTTTTTATGAAAAAAAGGTTCAAAAGGAGCGCATCATTGAAATATCAGAAAGCTGAATCTTTGTTACATTTAGTGTTACAGAGTTACAACATTCGTAATATTTTGTATGAATCACGTCCGATTTGATGTTTGTTTTGGCTATATGTCACAATTTATATTTTATTTTTCTGAGATTATATTATTTGGGATTAGGAATACTTATATCCTGACATTGTGTATACCTTCCTTGTCCCATGCGGGGACGTGCAGTAGTTACTATCATCGATTTCTGTCAGGGGTTTTATCCCTGTCTTTGTTCAAAAAACGAAACGCATTGCACAAAAGGGTAATTGGAGGAAAATAAATGGCAAAATATTCCGACACAA
>CAZFXY010000096.1:0-6787 GCA_964523185.1 uncultured Methanoculleus sp. | reverse complement strand
GCGGGAACGGATTGAACATGCCTGATCTGATTCTTGCGCTGGACGTCCTCAGTCGAGAAAAGGCACTCAGGGTGGCAGAGGCGGCGGCTCCGTACCTGGATGCAATAAAGATCGGCTATCCGCTGGTGCTTGCCGCAGGGCTGGGTATTGCAGATTCCCTGAGCGAGTTTGGCATCCCTCTCATCGCTGATTTCAAGGTGGCTGACATCCCGAATACCAACCGGCTGATTGCAGAGCAGGTCTTTGCTGCCGGATTCTCTGGCATTATCTGTCAGGGCTTCTGCGGGAGTGACTCTGTGGCTGCCTGTGTAGAAACCGCTGATGATGCCGGCGGGGCATGTTATGTCGTCACTGAGATGAGCCATCCCGGCGCCCTTGAATTTTTAAGCGGAAAAAATGCAGAACGCATGGCCCGGATGGCAGTCGATTGCGGTGCCCATGGCATCATTGCACCTGCCACCCGCCCTGAGCGCGTCGCGGCCCTGCGCAGCATCGTTGGAGAAAGAAAAATTCTCTCACCCGGTGTCGGAGCACAGGGCGGCGATCCGGCAGTCATTGCCCCCCTGATCGATGGCATGATCGTGGGAAGATCCATCTATACCGCAGAAGATCCGTCTGAAACCGCACGTGCCTATGCCGCATATCGCCGATGATGAGTGACCGATTCTGACGCAGGCCACCACGGCCCGCCGGTGATGATCCCTATGAGTCACCTGAGGCATTCCCTATTTTGATACAGGCTGTTTCTGCCCAGTGAGAACCTTGCGGACAACAACCATTCAACCCAGAGGCAATCCCTATTTGGATGCAGGCTGTTTCTGCCGGTTGATACCGATGCCGGAAGCGGGCGATGGGGTGTGGCGCTTTTCTTTCCACTGCTCTCTGGGGGCAATGTATTACGCAAAAGCCGGGAGAATACACCCACCATCCATCGACAGGTAAATCAGAGATTTTTGAGATGGCGATACCCATAATTTTATCCTGTTGGTTGTTGAGAAGATCTCTATGAACTGGACGCCGGAACAACTCCGTCTCAAAGAAAAATACTCTGCGCTTGAAGATATCCCCGTTGACGAACGCAGGTACAAGTGCCACACCTGCCACCACGTTGTCGATGAAAAACCGTGCCCCTGCTGCGGCGAAACACAGCTTGTGATCATGTGCCCGCTTGACCACTGTCACTGCACCCACAGTATCACGGAGACCATTGAATACTGCCCCCTCTGCGGGCAGCCGGTCTGTCCGGAGTGCGGCAGCCATGATGTGTCCCAGGTGTCCCGTGTGACAGGCTACCTGGCAGATGTGGCCGGATGGAATCAGGGCAAGCAGCAGGAACTCAAAGACCGATCCCGCTACACTGTTGCGTAGGTCCCCACGATATTATTTTTTCACTCATTCACAGCCTATTTCAACGTAAGGAAAGGATAGACTCATATATGCGGTATTTTCTCAGGGGTGGGGCACTTTTTATCCGTGGTGCATTCACGATGCTCAGGCCGGGCGTGCAGGGACTGATCGAAGACGGCACAATCACCGATATATCAACTATTGTCGCTTTCAATCTGCTTCAAATCAATACAAAAGAGAACACAGACGAGGACAATGACTCTATTTTTGAGACGATTCTCAGGAAAAACGGATACAATAACGATGCACTCTGTCTGCCGGTTACGATTCCCATCGATCGACTCTGCGTTTTTGCATATGATGGCATTATGGTTTTTATTTTTGCAGACCCGGGTATGGCGGAAGAACCCCCCGAACCAGTTACTATCATTGTCTGTTCCCGTGAGCCGCTCCCTGCGGCAGATATCAGAACATTGCAGGTGACCGCTGAAGAGGCAGTGCGCTCTGCATTCACTAGAGCAGGGTATCCTGACGTTCCACCCGGAAGAGATGCTGTTTACATCTGCTGCGAAAATACGGACGAATCACCCAATCTTCGTGCACGTCTAACACGGGCACAGGCTTTGGTATCTGAGACAATTGTCTATGGCATCCCTAAAGCATGGACGGCAAACGAAACAACCCCTGAAAGAAGACCAGCATTCTCCATTCATTGCTCCATCGGGGGGGATCGCTGGTCACGGTGGGATCCCGATGGATGTCCCTATTACCCCTGTCACCCGTCCTGTCAGGATCAGCGATGTGATTTCTGTTACTGTCCGTTGTATCCGTGTGGTGATGAATCTCTGGGAAAATGGCTGGAACGGGAAAATCGTGGGAGAATCTGGTCATGCGAAGGATGCACACTCGTCCATGCACCGGCTGTTGCAGACTACCTTACAGCGCACCCCGAAGCATCCCTCGAAGAACTTAAAATGATACAAAAAAAGGAAAGAATAGCGAATAGTGATTAATATGTTCTATTCTTCCATTCCCAGAGCTTCAAGGAGCTCATCCAGGGGAATTCCATGACCAATTGCTGCCTGTCTCAGTGTCTCTCCGTTTGCCAGAGCACACCCGATACAACCCATGCCAAATCTGAAAAGGATGTCTGGTGCCTGTGGCTTTTCTTTCAATACCTCTGCTATGGTGCTATCTGCGGTTACAGTCATGCCCTTTTTGTATGGTATCCGAAGTATTTAATTTCTATCATCATTGCCCCAATCCGGATTACTTTCACTCCACACGGAGAGGTATTAACCCCTTGTTAATGATACCGGATATCAAACCTATCAGGTTTATGTATCGCTTGATGAACACTACATACTAAAAAAAACCACGGAGATAATATGGATCAAATTACCCAAACAGCAGAAAGAATCTCCAGAACCATTGAAGAACGAGGGGGAAAGCCGGATACGGAAAATATTCAGGCAAAACTCCGCCTTTTGATCAACGAGTTTCTTATCCCGCCAGAAGATGCCGAACGCCAGGTAACAAATGAGATCATGCGTGAACAGCAGATCACCGTACCGCGTGAAGCGGAAGATAAAAAACATATTGCCGACCTCCAGGCCAATGACTGGGCCACCATTGAAGGAAAGGTAGTAATGCTTGCTCCCGGAGGTAATCCCGCCATCGCACAGCGGGGAATTATTGCAGATGAGAGTGGTGCAGTAGAATTTATCATCTGGGAAAAAGCACAGCTTACGCCCCTTGAGGAGAATGCATGGTACAGGATTGAATCCTGTGTGGCAGATAAATTCAGAGACAACTTAAATGTTAAACTGCATTCCGGCACCACGGTGGTTCCGGTTCCGGGGATGAGCAGGATTGTCAGCCAGGGCTGGCACCAGGTTGCAGAAAGAATAACGGAAAACTTCAAGGAAAACCCGGATCTCAAAACCATTGCATCTCTGAATCCTGATGAATGGGTCACCATTGAAGGAAAGGTGACCAAAACATCAGAGGGTGGCACTCCTGCAATTGCACAGCGGGGCATCATCGCAGATGCAACAGATGCGATTGAATTTATCATCTGGAGCAAAGCTGGACTTACTCCGTTGGAAGAAGGAAACTGGTACAAAATTGAGTCTGCTGTTGCGGATACTTTCAAAGAAAAAATGAATCTGAAACTCCATTCCGGGACGAAAGTAACACCAATAGAGGATCCTGGGAAGACTGTTTCATCAGCAGCCGATGAGATGGCGGTGACACTGAAAACCGGTGCAGACACTACCGGTGAAGTCAGTGATATTGCTTCGGTACAGCCAAATGACTGGGTGACGGTCGAAGGAAAAATTGTCACGCTCCAGTCACCGCCCTCCCCTTCCATTGCACAGAAAGGTATTATTGCCGATCAAAGCGGCGCAATTGAGTTTGTAGTCTGGGAAAAAGCCGGGGCACAACCACTCGAGGAGCACCGGTGGTACAGGATTGAGAGCGCAACCATTGATGAGTACCGGAATACCCCCAGCATGAAGATTCATTCCGGTACGACAATCACCCCTATCGCAGAAGATCGCTATTTAAATCCGGTTATCAGACCCCTTGCTGACCTCACCCCTGGTGTGGCCTGTGTGCGGGTGAAGATGCTCACCAACTGGGAGGTGCGTGGCGATCGGATGCTCCAGGCCGGACTTGTCGGGGATGAAACCAGCCGGATGAAATTTGTGATCTGGAAGAGTCGGGAAGGAGCAGCAGATGAGGTTACCCTTGAAGAGGATAAGGTCTATACTATCTATTACGCGGGGGTCGATGAATTCAACGAACGCTATTCCCTCGATATCTCCGGGGCAACCATTCTTGAGGAGGAAGGGGCAGACATTGACGTCGGAAGTGACGGACGCGATGAAACCATCTCCGGCGCTGTCGTGCACATGAGCACAGGGTCGGGTCTGATAAAACGCTGCAGGGTTGAAGGATGCAACCGTGCACTCTCGCGCCAGAATTTCTGTCCGGTGCATGAGATGCAGCAGGATTTCCGGTATGACCTCAGGATAACCGGCGTCGTCGATGACGGCATCACCGCCAAAAATGTCATCATGCAGCGGGACGCTGTTGAGAAAGTTACCGGCCTTTCCCTTGAAAAGGCAATTGAAATTGCCGAGAATTCACCGCTCGGCCCGGATGACGTATTTATAGAGTTCCAGGAGCGTCTGATAGGGAGATACGTCACCGCCAATGGTCCGGACATTGACGGCACTCTCCTCATACGCGATGCGGACTCAGTGAACTTTGTTACTTATGATCAGGGAGAACATGCGATGCTGATAAATCGGGCTGAAGGCCAAAAGGGAGGGGACCTTTCATGAGCACCCCGGCAGATACCCAAAGACGCTACCAGCGTGAACCCGCCCGGAGAGCATTTGCATCAGAAGTGCGGGAAATCCGGCTCACGTTTAAAGACGGGGAGGACGAGAAGAGTCCGGTCTATGTCATGCTCCCCAGTGGCATACGCTGCAACCGTCTCTTCTTCTGTGGACAAGTGATACGGAAAGAGCTGAAAGGGGAAGAGAATACCTTTTACGTAATGCGGGTGCAGGATCCGACAGGGACATTCTTTGTCAATGCCGGCATGTACCAACCTGAAGCAAAACAGCAGATTTCGCGCATTGATGAGAGTGCATGGGTGGCAGTCGTTGGAAAACCTCAGGCATACAACACCCCTGATGGCACAACCCTTGTCTCAATCCGGGCTGAAGCTGCTGCTGAGATTGATGAGGATACTTACCGGAAATGGGTTGATGAAACAGCGGCCCAGACACTTGACCGTGCAGATGCCTTCGGGCAGACGGATGACAGCAAAAAGGCGCAGGAATTTTATGCAAACAATCCGGAAACCTACCGCCAGATGGCATTGCATGCACTCCAGCGGATAGTATTTTAACACCTTTTTACCCTGTAGATTACCGTCAACCACCCCGGTCTAAAGACCCGGTAGTTGACACGTTCTGTTTTGATGTTCAAAACAGCGTCTAACTCATTTTTTCGGTGAAACCGGTCCTTTCCATTCACCTTTCAGTTCAGGATAATCACGAAATATCTTGCTGACGGTACTTCGGGATACGTTGAAGGTGCGACACAGATCACCAATGGTCTTTCCTGATCGCCGTGCTGCAATAAGATCGGATATTTCCTTACTATCCAGGGCTGGTGGACGGCCTGGCTGGCGGCCGGGAGGAGCCGTTCCTTTTTTAGCCTGCTTTCCCCGTAATCGTTGGGCTGAGAACTGGTTCAGATAGTGGAAAAAGGCATTAATAGCCTTTCTTCGGTCATCACAGTCATATCCGCCTGAAATAAAGTCCCCCTGTGCCCAATAGGGGATGGATCCGTTTTTCAATACCGAAGAGAGGCCGTTTATAAATACTTCCGAGTATCTCAGCGTGGCATCCAGATCATGGAAAATAATATTGGGGATGCCATTATTTTCACAATACTTCAGCATTTCTGTGAATTCAGGACGATTTGAGACAGGAACGGTAGGAGACTGATTATCATGAAAAACACGGTCAATATCAAACCGGTATTTACAGAAATTTTCAATTTCTTTTTTTTGTTTTTCAAAATCAGCGGATTTACGGCTGTTAAGATATACCACTGACTGTTGTTTCATCGTATCACATTCAAGGGATAACTACGACATATTCTTTGATAACCATATAAATAAATTTGGTTGGATTACATTGACCCTATTTTCCCGCAGTGATGCGTCCACACCATCCCCGCATGCGCACGCTGTATTTACCGGTAAATGAACCAATACACGATGTAATAACCACCATTGCAGCCACCATCGGAACGACGGCGGGTGAACCGTATAACAGTGCCAAAAGGATGGAAAATTCTCCCCGTGATGTGGTATCTGCCCAGATATCAATTCCGGAGAGAGTTTTTCCATGGATAACCTTTCCTATCATCAGACCGGAGATGAGTTTGGTGATCAGTGCGAGTGCAATCACTGACGTCACGATGAAAAGGGAGGGCATGCCGGTAAAGCTGACTGATATCCCAAAAAATACGAAGAATATGACCAGAAATACCTCTCTGAACGGACGGGCAATCACTTCGGCACGGTCGGCTGCTGCAAAGGAGATCGCGGAACCAAGAATGATGACCAACAGACTGTCGGGAACGGCCGTTACTTCAGATACCGCAACGGTAAGGAGTACTGCTGAAAACACTACCAGTATCGGGAGTTCGTCCTCCCGCGCAAAGAACTGCCGGAGAGGTTCCTGGAGTATTCTCGCACTGGTAAAGGCTACAATTGTTGCCACGGCAATAATTCCCATTGTGCGAAGTGGTGATACCTCCTGCGCTGTTAAGAGAATCAGCAGCGCTATCAGCGCAATGTCCTCAAAGACCATCAGCCAGATGATCGTATCCGATTCCCGAAATCCAA
>CAZFXY010000095.1:0-6939 GCA_964523185.1 uncultured Methanoculleus sp. | reverse complement strand
GGATTCAATGACCCGAATGATCTCATTACCGGTGTCACCTATGTCAAGGCGCCGGAGTTTGTCAGAATGATCGAGATAATGACCGGACACGAGGCATTTGCAGCAGGGCTTGCCCGTTATCATGCCAGATACCAGCACAAAAACGCTTCCCGGGATGACTGGATTCATGCAATCGAAGAGACATCCGGTCAAAAATTTGCTGATTTCGCAGAGAACTGGCTGACGCAGACTGGTTACCCCGTCATCACTGCCGCGCATCAGTATGATGCCACAAACCAGAAACTCGCGATTTCCTTTCATCAAAAAAAGCGGGCTGACGCCAAGATGTGGGAGGTGCCGATCACCTATGCCGTTTTCAGTCATTCAGGGGAAAAAACGGCATCCGGCTGTATCCGGATGAATACGCCGGATTATACAATTATCATTGAAAAACAGGATCAACCGGCATTTGTCTCGCTGAACCGGGGTGTTGCTTTCTACGGCCGGCTTGCATATGAACCGGGCACAGAGGCGCTTTGTCTGCAGGCAAGACGGGATGACGACATCATCGGGCGTTTTATGGCATTCACGCAGCTCTGTGAAAAAGAGATCATCCGTTTGATGGAAGATACCGGAACACCGGTCAGTCATGATATCACCGACCTTATTGCAGACCTCTTTTCTGACGCCGCACTTCTTTCGACAACAGGGGGGCTTTTTCTGACCATCTTTGATGCCGTCGGAGACGAACAATACGCACACCGTTATACGGATCTCTATCAGGCCCGTAAACGGTTGATACGCGCTGCAGCAGAACGGCACTATGCCCTGATCTTAGCGGTGTATGCCACATATGCAGCAGGCATACCTGCCCCGGACGGAATCGCAGGAGAGGTAACCCGCCTAAAGCAACGGCAGGTCAAAAACACCGCACTCCTCTTTCTCGCGGCCGTGGACACCCCGGAAGTGCATGACATCCTCGTCCGCCAGTATAAAGAAGGGACGACAGCAACGGACCGAGTCACGGCACTGCGTCACATCATACACAGCAGGTATGCAAAGCGTGCGGCCGTCATTCATGATTTCTACGAAACATCACGGAACAATCCGGTTGCCTGGGAGACATATCTTGGTTCCCTGGCTGATATTGCCTCAGCTGCAGACATCGGACTCATACGCGATGCTGCAGCCTCTGAGAGTTTCAATCTCCAGATGGCCAATGACCAGCGGGCACTCTTCGGCCGGTTTGCGCAGAACAAAAAAATATCCCTCGAAACACCGGAAGGGAGAGCATTGTTTCAAGAAATTCTTTGTGCACTTGCACCGGTCAATGAGTATCGCACCGTTATGATGCTTGCCGTATTCGGCAATCTTGACCAGATGAAACAAGAATATCAGGCACCGTTAATTGCCATTTTATTGCGATTGCAGGACGCAACAGACCCACAGACAACACCCAGTGTCTATCACACTGTTCAAAGAATTGTTGCCGCATCCCCTGCGGCCACTGCGGTATGGGAGAGAGAAACGGGGAAAAAACTCACGGATATGTTTACATAATGCCTCCCGCCCCCATTTTCGGGCACAGGAACATGAGTGCGCCGGGCAATCAATAAATATTTTTCAAACGATAGCATGAGATATGACTGATGAATGCACGGTTCTGGTTCCGCTCGATGTACCGGAATCAGCCAAAGCCACCTATATCGATAATTATCTGTTAGTCACTCAGGGATCAGGTAACCTGATGCTTTTTGCCGGTGACCAGAAGGTGGAGCACCTGAACGATGATTTTTATGGCGAAGGCATTGCCGCAGATGACGCTGATCCCGAACATCTCTTCCGGATCGCGCAGGAAGGCAGAATTGGTGTCTTTGCGACCCAGTTGGGTCTGATTAACCGATATGCCATGGACTACCCCGACGTGCCGTATCTTGTTAAGATGAACTCCAAAACCCACCTCGTCAAGACCGCTCAAAAAGATCCCCTCAGCCCGCAGATTTTTACGGTTCAGCAGGTTGTCGACCTGCGCAACCGCACCGGACTCGACATCGCCGGCATTGGGTATACCATCTACCTGGGCAGTGAGGAAGAGGCACGGATGCTCTGTGAGGCTGCACAGCTCATTGCAGAAGCGCATTTCCATGGTTTGTTGACCGTCCTTTGGATCTACCCGCGGGGCGCTTCCGTCAGTGACGAAAAGGACCCTCATCTCATTGCAGGAGCAACAGGAGTCGCCGCAGCCCTTGGCAGTGACTTTGTGAAAGTCAATGCACCCAAAAAAGACGGGGTGTCTTCAGCAGAGATGCTCAAAGAGGCAACAATGGCTGCCGGCAGGACAAAGGTTGTCTGTGCAGGCGGATCCAGTGTCTCCGGAGAGGCATTTCTGAAACAGCTTTATGACCAGCTTCACACCGGCGGAACTGCAGGGAATGCAACCGGACGAAACATCCATCAGAAATCGTTGGATGAAGCAGTGCGGATGTGTAATGCTATTTCTGCACTCACGGTTGACGGTGCCTCCGTTGAGGACGCTCTGGCAATCTATACCGGAACAGAGGAATAACTACTCCTTTTTTTGTGTATGTCCTCTGTCAAAAGGATCTTTTGCACGTAATGCTCCTGCACAAGGGCAATTTTTGTACGAAACAAACCAAACACGCCGTGATGTAACGGGCAATATCCACCGTAATTTGTTTTGAATCGATGATGTAACGCTGCATTATCACTATAGGCCGGTAAAATATCAGTATAGAGACAGATTCCATCACAAACCCCTTCTCCTCATCGACATGACTGGATGGGTATCGAATGATGAAGGTCTCTACACCATTTGTGAGACACTACCGCACCCTGAACGTGTTGATTTTGTGCAGCACATCGAAAAGGTGGTAGTAAAGGTTTGACCAGGGTTCACGAACATCAGAAACGATAAGGGCATATAAAAACTAAAAAAGAGAGAAAAAACGGTCATCTGTTTTTAAAAAACAGAAATTCGTTATGGTTTTGTTCAGATGGGTATCAGACGAATGGTATTCGACTGAAAGGTTTGTAAAAGGTGTTGTTTGAATGGAACAACAGCCTAAGTGACGGTGATGAATCCTTGCTTAACCTTAAAGTCAATGCCATCTGTGTTGATCGCTCTGAGGGTAACAGAGTAGGTACCCGGTTTTGTGTAGGTATGTTTCGGGTTTCGCTCATATGAGGTTTGCTCGTCACCGAAGTACCATGTCCATGACGTGGGGTTTCCCTGACTTTGATCAGTAAACAACACCTGCAATGGTGCCTTACCACGAACGGTATTAGCAGTAAATGCTGCCATCGGAGCGGACATATCTCCCTCAGTAACGGTGATGAATCCTTGTTTAACCTCAAAGTTAGCGCCCTCTGGATTGATCGTTCTGAGGGTAACAGAGTAGGTACCAGGTTTTGTGTAGATATGTCTCGGGCTCTTCTCGTATGAGGTTTGCTCGTCACCGAAGTACCATGTCCTTGATGTTGGGTTTCCTTGGTTTTGATCGGTAAATAAAACCTCCAATGGTGCCTTACCACGAACGGTGTCAGCAATAAATGCTGCCCCCGGAGCTGACACATCTCCCTCAGTAACGGTGATGAACCCTCCTTTAGCCTCAAAGTTAACGCCGTCTGCGCTGATCACTCTGAGAGTGACAGAGTAGGTACCCGGCTCTGTGTAGGCATGTTTCGGGTTCTGTTCGTATGAGGTTTGTCCGTCTCCAAAGTACCATGCCCACGACGTGGGGTTGCCCTGGCTTTGATCGATAAATGCTACCTGCAATGGCGAAGAGCCAAGAACGATGTCAGCAGTGAATGCCGCCATCATGGGACCGGTTGCTTTGGGAGGGACCTGGCCATCACCCGCGGATATGTAACCGGTCTTTGTTTGGGTGTCCGAACCATTTTTACCCGTTGCAATCTGAGTTACGTTGTAGGTTCCCGGTTTTTCATAGGTGTGTGATGGATTCTTTTCACTCGATGTGACGCCATCTCCGAAGTCCCATGATACCGAGACTGCATTTATGCTGGCGTCGGTGAACTGGACAGAAAGTGGTGCCTTCCCTGTTGTCGGGCTCGCACTGAATTCTGCGTTCGTACCGATGGAATCAGGCACAACCGCCATTTCTCCGGAGGTAAGGAATGTGTATTCATGGCTTCCGGGTACGGTTGTGATGATGATGGCTGATTTGTCTGTTGACAGTTTCCAACCGGTGTATACGCTGCCATCCTTCAGTACCTTTCCAATGTTGGTATTTATCTGGAATAATGAAACCTGACCGGCTGAAGCTGCGTCAACCACAAGGGCGACTGAATTTCCTTCTTTATTGAATGAAACGCTGTTTGTGCCGCTACTTGTGATGAGAGATGCACCATCCCGGTTCAGGTATGACCCTTTGATGAGGGTGCAACTATACTCCGATGCCAGCGCAGAAGTCCTGATGAATGCCATCTCAGCATCTGTCGAGAATGTTCCAAATGTGCTTGTTCCCGCTCCTGAATAGCATGTATCAGTATGTGCTGCTGAACTGACGCGTAGTGCATTCCCGTTTCCGCTGACAGGTATTTCCTGAATGTTCTTCTGGTTTTCGTTCTGGTAGCTTGATGAGAGCACCGTAATCCGGTACAGATCCGTTTCAGGTCCGTCTTTCAGGTACACAAGGGGTGAATAAACCTCAGAATCAGCATCATAGCCTGCTATTCTCCCTGCATGTTTTGTTACGAGAACGTCTGATGCCGGTGTGGAATAGATGTCTAAGGTAACCTTATCTCCATAGGGATTTGTTGTGTCCCAGGTCAGTGTATTTGTTGAAACGCCGGTCTTTTTTTCTGTTTTGTAGGGCTGTGATAGCCAGTTGTATGCTGTTCCCCCAATCCTGAGATCCCCTTTCACATTGCCAATTACTCCGGACTTGGTTGGTGTAATACTGAGGCTGGTCGGGCGGAACACATTTCGGTACGTCCACTCTTCGCTGCCGTCAAAACGATCGAATACGACGAAATAGTCATCCTCGGGATACATAATCGTCCGGCTGTAGTCGATAGGTGACGAAATGCTTTTGGAGACTGACCATGTGTCATCAATCACTTTTGTGATGGTTGCAGAAGCAGAGATTGCCTCCATCCATGGTGTCTGAATAACGGTGTCAACGGTTGCCGGGGTGTCCATGCCTGCTGCACTCCCTTTGTATACTCCTCGTGCCTGGCTGTCTGCCCAAGAGGATTTCGCAAACGGGGTGCGTGGATCTTCGATTGTAATACCGTTGTGGTGGATGCCATACTGGCCATAATAGTTGTCAAGGCCATACTTTGTTTCACCTGCATCAGCGAGAAGCAGATCACCATTGCCATAATATTCAAGGCTCAGCTGATCATGGTGGGCACTGTCCCTGTTGCTGTTTGTCTGCACGTTAAAGGTGATCAGTGAAAGCCAGTCTGAATCTTCCTGCCAGCCTCCTCTGAATACCTGATAAATGGCGTCTTTATCCAAACGACTGGTCCAGTCAGGCGTGCCGCGGCTGATGCTGTCGTAATTGTCAAACACACAGAAAAGGAGCTTAGTCGGTGCAAGGTCATTTTCCTTGGAATACGGCAGGAGTTTATTCCCTTTGGTCTGATCGAGGTATCTGAGCACCTCGCCCTTTTCCTGATCATTCAGGAGACTGAGTATGCCCCTCTGGTATGTTTCAAGGGTATTGCCTCCGGTTACATAATTGTTCATGTATCCGTTGGGCATGGTCTCCCAGAGTTCCGACGTTGCGATCTTTTTTGCTACCGGATAGTCATCGAATATATTCCTGCCATAGTGATGGCTGTATACCTGGAACCACCAGAGAAGATCATCGACCACATATGTTTTGTACGCACCAAGCAGGTGCTTTCCTGATGCCTCATCAAATCCATATGATATGAGGGGGCGATTGTATGTGTGAAGTTTATCGTTTACAAAGAGATACTCAGTTCCCGCTTTAACCCAGTCTTTGGGACCGGAGCGAAGCGGAATGTTATTTGGGTTGGTGTAGTCCTCAAGTGCAAGCCCCGCAATCGCAACACTGGGATATGCCTGCCCATGATAATCAGCAAACGAGACATAGTCTTTTTTGGCTCCGTCGCCATTTAGGTCGCGATATGTACGGTCTGCAAGTGTCGCCAGTTTGTCGCGTATGCGTTTGTCATCTGCCGAAGTCAGAGCAGGCTGCACCCAGTCATAGGCAAGGGCATAGTCGCCTAGTGATACCGCCCTGTCCATATCATACGGGACGTCCCCGACATCGAGGTTGAGAAGGGCCTGACGTGCCTTGTTAAAATATTTCTGATCCTTCGTTATCTGGTACGCAAGGCCGAGATCCATTGCAAACCCGCTCCGGTACGACACCCTGTTATAGGTTGCCCAGTTTGGATTGGAGAAATCGCGAGATAACGATGCATCCGCAGATTGGAGAATGATTGTGTTCCATGTACTCCATGGTGCAGTTGAACTGTACTGGTATCCGGGAACTTCGGTAATGTCGGAAAACAGAAGATTCGGGTGCGATACTGCTGATACTGTTGCTGGTATTGCTAAACAAATAATAACCAGGCTGATGAGTATCGTAAAGAAGGGAATTTTTACGTGTAACGGTGGTGTATTTTTTTCCCCCATCATTTTAGTGGCCTCATACGTCATATCTCTCCATTGATTTTGGTCTGATTTCTGTGATTTTTACTTGTGAATCGCTGTTCACGGTAATTCTGTTCCCCCAAAATGGCGAGAGAATTTCTTGGGAATGTTGTTTTGTGTAACATCATATGGGTAAGATTCCTCCCCGTGTTCTGGCTTTTGTTGCACACAATGTTATATAAACGTTCTATTTAAATTTAAAATATATATATGTTAAATAATAATTATTTGAAAGGTTTTCGTTGATTGAACGGAAATTCATCGTCTATTCCTGAAGGGGTGGATTT
>CAZFXY010000094.1:2096-7074 GCA_964523185.1 uncultured Methanoculleus sp. | reverse complement strand
TTCGGTACCACCCCGGATCACATGGAAGGAAGGCGCCTTGCAGTGTTTCTGGACCAGACGACTCTTGCCGCCTTCAGCATGTTTTATCAGGATTGTTGCAGCAAAGAAACAGGGCCGCCATGTGAATTTTTCTCCCGGTCAGGTCACACATTGCTCTCAGATCCGCGTCATCTTCACTTTTTTGGCCAGAGAATTCAAACCAAAACAGATCCCGATCATTGTATCGTGGCCATCAGCGACGAAACTGAATTGCACCAATATCAGGGTGCCCTTCGGGAAACAAACCGAAAACTTCGCCTTCTTTCCAACATAACCCGGCACGATATTTTAAATCAGGTCACGGTGCTTGCCGGAAGTCTGGAACTCATCCGGATGAAAAGAGAGGAAGGTATGCCTATCGATGTGGACTTTGCCCGGTGTGAATCAGCAAAGAAAACGATTCATCATCTCATCATGTTTACTCATGAGTATACCCATCTGGGAGTGGAAAAACCCGCATGGCAGTCTGCCAAAGCCGCGGTTGAAAAGGTTTGCCAGACAACAACCATTCCGGTCAGCATAGACCCCTCGCTGGATTCCATCGAGGTGTATGCTGATATGATGCTGAGCAGTCTATTCTCCAACCTGTTTGAAAATGCTGAAGAGCATGGAGGGCACGCCAGCAGGATTTCAGTTTCATTCCATCAAAACGGCCGGGAAGGTATCATTGTGGTAGAAGATGACGGTATCGGCGTTCCGAATGACATGAAGAACCAGATCTTCACGCGGGGTTTCGGGGAAGGCACCGGTCTGGGGCTCTTTTTCTGCTCGGAAATTCTGGCGATTACCGGTATTAGCATCGGTGAAACAGGAACGCCGGGAGAGGGGGTTCGTTTTGAACTGCGTATCCCGGTAGGGGTTTGGAGATCCCGGGAAGCATCACCCTGATGTGTTGAGCGATGTGTCCATACCGAATGAGACGGACACTGGCGATACCGTCGTTCTCACCCTCCTATGTGAGTGGGCCAAAAGGCATCCCCCATTCCGGCAGAAGGGAAGAACAGCATAGATATAATTGATATTTACTATAACTCTCTGATACCATGGTGACAAAAAAAGACGCAGCCACAAAAAAAGCCCCGCCCGGAAAAGAAAAGGAAGCAAAAGCATCTTCACCAACCACCGCACCCCAAAAACAACCACCAGTGGTATCACAAAAGCCCGATTATGTCGTCGGAATGGGCGGTTCTGCAGGAGGTCTGGAGGCACTTGAAACATTTTTCCGTGCCATGCCGGTGGATCAGGGGCTTGCCTTTGTGCTGATTGTTCATCTGGATCCCACCCATAAGAGCATCACTGATGAACTGATACAGCGGTGCACAACCATGAAGGTACGGGAAGCAGGAGACAACATGCCGATTGAATCGAATGCGGTGTATGTTATTCCTCCGGGAAAGAATCTCTCCATTCTTAACGGAACGATTCAGCTGATGAATATTGCCGAAACACGGGGGGTGAAAATGCCCATCGACTACTTTTTCCGCAGCCTCGCAAAAGACCAGAAAGAGAAATCTATTGGCATCATTCTCTCTGGAATGGGGACTGATGGGACGCTGGGGCTGCGGGCCATCCAGGAGGTCGGCGGCATGACGATGGTACAGGATCCGACCAGTGCCAAATTTGATAGTATGCCCCGCAGCGCAATACGAAACGGGCTGGTTGATTTTCGTCTTGCACCGGGAAAAATGCCGGAAGCGATGATCCAGTATATTAGAAAAAGCCCGGCAAGTATTTCCATAAAAGCATTGGAACGGACAGAACTGACAAAGCTTCAGAAGATATTTGTGCTGATCCGGGATCATACCGGGAACGATTTTTCAGAGTATAAGAGTTCCTCGATTCTCCGCAGGGTGGAGAGGCGGATGAGTCTCGGATCGTTTAGTGACATTGGAGACTATGTTGATTACCTCCAGAACACCCCTGCGGAGATTGATCTGCTCTTTAAAGAACTCATGATTGGGGTAACCAATTTCTTTAGAGACCCGGAAGCCTTTGAACATCTCAAAGAGAGTATTCTCCACTATCTCAGGGAACGTCACCAGCACCAGACAATCTTTCGGGCCTGGTGTCCCGGATGTGCAACGGGCGAAGAAGCGTTCTCGATTGCCATTCTCATCCGTGAGTGTCTGGAGGAATGTAATCTTCAGGGTAAAACCCGCCTCCAGATCTATGCCACCGATATCGGGAATGATGCGATAGAATACGCACGAAAAGGCCGGTATCCAAAAAACATCGCTCAGGACATCACAGAAGCCCGCCTGAAAAAATGGTTTATTGATGAAGGCGATTCGTATACGGTACGTAAGGATATCCGGGAGTCGGTGATCTTTGCGGTTCAGAATATCATATCAGACCCTCCGTTTACCAGGCTCGATCTAGTCTGTTGCAGGAATCTTCTGATCTATTTCACCACCGAACTTCAGCGGAAGGTCTTTCCGCTCTTCCACTATGCCCTCCTGCCCGGGGGCATTCTCTTTCTGGGTACATCTGAATCCCTGAACTGTGATGAAGAACTGTTTAAACCCCTGCACTCAAAATGGAAGATCTTTGAACGCAGCAAAACAGATGCTCATGTCCCCGGGGCTCCCCCGGTGTTTGGCTTTACCCCTGTCGCGTACCATACGATGCCGCGGGACGTTCTTCCGGAGGTTGAAGAGACCGTTCCGGTTCTCATCAGAACCATTCTTCTTGAGCACTATACTCCTCCCTCCGTTGTTGTCACCAAAGAGGGAACTATTTTCTATTTCAATGGAAAAACCGGAAAATATCTCGAACCCGCTCCTGGCAAACCGAATCTGAATATATTTTCAATGATACAGGATGACTTCCGTATTGATTTCGAGACAGCATTTCATCAGGCCCTGCAGGAATGGGAGAAAGTAACGGTGCATGGACTGCATACCGAAAACGGGGGGCAGGAGCGACATTTTGATCTGATTATCCATCCGATTACAGGATATAAAGCGCTTGAAAACCTGATTTTGATCGCATTCAAGGATCTCCCTCCTAAACCCAAACACCGGCAGATCACAAAAGTTTCCGAAGGAATGGGAAGCGCATCATCCGAAAAAGAGGATGAAATCCGAAGGCTCAAACAACACCTTGCCGGAGTGATGGAAGATAAACAGACAAAGGAGGAAGAGCTCAAGTCAATGAATGAGGAATTGCAGTCATCTAATGAAGAGCTGCAGAGCACAAATGAAGAACTCTCAACCTCGAAAGAGGAGATGCAGTCCTTAAATGAGGAATTAAGGACGGTAAACGCTGAACTGGAAAGTAAGAACAATGAACTGGGCAGGGTCAATGCAGATATCAGAAACCTGCTGAACAGCACTGATATCGCGACGCTCTTTTTGGACAAGGATCTTCAGATAACTCAGTTTACCCCCAGAATACTCCCCCTGTATAATCTGATAGAGTCTGATATCGGCCGCCCGCTGAGCGATATCGTTTCGTCCCTTGCCTATGGCGATGTGATTAAAGACGCAAGGCAGGTCTTTGACACCCTTATCGTTCAGGAGAGAAACGTGAGGACCAGAGACGGAGTTGGATATTTTATGCGGATTGTGCCATACAAAACACAGGATAATAAAATTGAAGGAGTGGTCATCACGTTTACCAATATTACCGCCCTTCGTGGCGTGGAAACGCGGCAAAAAATGGGGTGATGGTACTACCGGGGACAGTGAAAAATATTGTCTCTACTTACTCTGAATACTGAAGGGCAAAAAGATGCAATGGGAAACATAGAAGCCCTAACCACGGGCCTTCTCACACCATCTTCCGATCCCGGCGTCCGATGAGTATTCCCATCTGTCCGTTCTGTATGCAAGGTCACCCCTGCTCACTGTTTTTTGCAGCACTGCATCAAATGACAATATCTATATATAGTATGTTAAACACTAATCCCGCGATGGCATTAAAAGGGGAAGTCATTGAAAAAATTGCAGCACTGTTGACTGTTGCATTTGGCCTGGTCGCCGCCCTTGCATGGAACGGCACAATTCAGGCAATCTTTAAAGAAGTATTTGGGGAGGCGGAAAACATCCCTGCGATGCTGGTATATGCGGTCCTTGTGACTATTATTGCAGTGGTTGTGACGATCTGGATTGGGAGGTTATCTGAAAAAGCCAAAGATCAGGAAACTGCCTGAGTCACCGGTTTCATTGGTATTCGTTCATTCATTCACTCATTTTTTTCGTGTTTACCCCGGAATGCATGGACGCGGTAACCTCGGGGTTTCTTTGTTGTGAAAAAAATCGTTTCTGAAAAATGGCAATACAGGACAAAGGGCGGGTGATACGAATCTTTCATGATGGAACAAATGAATACGGGCCGGTGCCGCTGTTCATTCGCTGCTGTTACATTCCTGCACCCGGCCGACCTGTCCGTCGCTGAGCCGCACCTTGATGCCGTGCGGGTGGGATGATGAGTTCGTAAGGATGTCTTTTACTATTCCGTCTGTCAGTTTTCCCGTTCTCTGGTCTTTTTTCAGGACAATTCTGACGGTATCACCTTGGGAGATATTCCGCCTCTGCCTGCCGTCACGTTTCTTGTCCATCTTCCTGTTTCTCCGGTATGTGTGTGCGATTGGTGTCTCCTTTGTTTGAGGTGCCAGGGGAAAAAAGTATAGGCAAACGGAGATGCGGCAGGTAGCCTGCGCGATCGATAATCCGTGTCATGTAACCTCTCTGGCAGGAGGCAATCGCTCTGAGATTCTGTGTTGGTGTGGTGATTTAAATAATGAATTTATTATAAATATGCATAATACTGTTTGGGCGGTCTCAATGCTAGGCAAAGATTTAATATCGTTGTCAATACAGTGTGTGTGTTGACTTCTCTGCCAATCCGGGGGGGTGGCAGAGAGGTCAGTGTATCTGTTCTGATATGGTACATTTCGTATTTTTTGCGAATACATGATGTGTTTCGGTTTATTACG
>CAZFXY010000094.1:0-1996 GCA_964523185.1 uncultured Methanoculleus sp. | reverse complement strand
CGAATACATGATGTGTTTCGGTTTATTACGCCTGTCTTCATTTTTTGTATAAAACAGACATCCGATCTGGCTCGTCCCGGGAGTCCGGAGACATTTCCCCCAATTCATGCCTAAAATATGACTTATTTACAAAAATACGGTGTTTTGTTGCGTATATAGTGATTTTTTTCAGGCGTATTCTGGTATTCGGGGAGATCAAAGTATTAATACTACCCCTACCCTAGGACTGGTGATGAAATATGAGAGCTATCGGAGTTCTCTCGCCGGCGCGAAGATACTCATTGTAGAGGATGAAGTGATCATCGCAATGGCCCTCGAAGATTCTGTCCATGACTTTGGGTATCTGGTTGCCGGGCGGGCAACAACGGGGCAGAGGGCAATCGACCTTGCGATGGAGACGCAGCCGGACCTGGCGCTCATCGATATCCGTTTGAACGGTGATATAGACGGGATTGAAGCTGCAGAGAAGATATCCGGGCGCCTGAAGATTCCGGTGGTCTTTCTCACTGCCTATTCGGATGAGGAGACACTCTCGCGAGCGATAAAAACGAATCCCTATGGTTATCTGATTAAACCTATCCGACCGCGGGAACTCTATACCACCATTGAAACATCTCTCTACAAGCACCGGGCCGTCATGGCAGAGGAGGCACGCGTCGCCTGCCTCTCTGCTGTCACCTCAAAACTCGAAAATCCCGTAGAGCAGGTCAAATCCAGCTTGCAAGGCCTTGTGAGGAGCATAGAAAAAGGTGAAATTGATCTGGATGATGTGGATGTCATTCTGCGGGCACAGGTGGATGAACTCAGTCGGGTCAGAACAGATCTTCGCGAACTCAATAATACGATATTCCGGGTATGAGGGATCCCCGGCATGCCGGTAACATTAGTTATTTTGAAGAGTTGCAGGGAATGATATAACGAGAGGTATCATGACCGGCGGAATTGAAACAACGGTGCCTGCGGACGGGGTGTATGAGCCTGCGTACCCGTTGAATCTGGATGCCACCCTTTCCTGCGGTCAGCTCTTTCGGTGGAGAAATCGGGAGGGCTCCTGGCAGGGGGTGGCGGACGGCAGGTTCATTACCATCCGGCAGGAGGGGGACTGCCTCTGGTACACCGGCTGTTCTGAGGCATTTCTTGTCTCGTATCTTCACCTCGACAGTGACCATGAGGCCATTGTATCCGGATTCTGCTGTGATCCTCATATCACAGACGCAGTCTGCCGCACCGGTGGCCTGCGTATTGTCCGGCAGGACTCGTGGGAATGCCTCATTTCATATCTCTGTGCGCAGAATGCCAATATTCCGTTTATCACCCGGATGATCGAAAATCTCTGCCGTACCGCGGGGAAACCGATTCCGGGAGCGGAAGGGACGCTGTGGTATACCTTCCCCACACCGGCCGCCCTCTCTGCCCTTACCCTTGAAGAGAAACGCGGGTGCACCCTGGGCTACCGGGCACCCTATATCCATAAAACCGCAGCGGCCATCGCAGCAGACCCTGAATGGGCGAGTCGTATACGAGAGATGCCCTTTGAAGAGGCACGCCGGGCACTGATGGCCTATCCCGGCATTGGTCCCAAGGTGGCAGACTGTGTGCTGCTCTTTGGATTCCAGAAATACGAGTCTTTTCCGGTGGATGTGTGGATGCGGATGATCATGCACCGCCTCTATGGTATCGGTAACCCGGATGCCTCTCTTACCCCGGCAGAATACGACCGCATCCGCCGGTTTGCCCAAGAGCACTTCGGGCCATATGCAGGATATGCACAGGAATTTCTTTTCACTGTCCGTGAATCCTATACCGATGGGGCATTCTAAACGGTCCATTCCTAAAAACGTTGCGATGGGGCCGCAAAAAAAAGTGTTTACGTGCCTGCAGTCCAGGAATGCAGGTAGGTCTTCTGTTCTTCTGAGAGCGTATCAATGGTGACACCGAGGGATGCCAGTTTGAGGTCTGCAACGGTTGTATCAATCTCGTAGGGCACCTCATAGAC
>CAZFXY010000093.1:0-7178 GCA_964523185.1 uncultured Methanoculleus sp. | reverse complement strand
TCATCTTCAGAAACCACATTAACTGAATGCACCTCATCGACAATGATCCCGACACATGCAGGCTGAATAAACAGCAGTGAAACCCATCAGGGTCATGCATTGAGATAAGAAACCAGACAGCCCCACAGAATCAGGCCACATCCGTTTCGAATGGGTTAAAAAATCCGAAAATAAACACAGAGTAAGAAAAAGGCAGGCGGCAGACAATGGATCTCATCATCGGCGGAGGCACCTACGGGACACGTGCCTTGCTACAAACACAGAAGGCGGACCGGCTTAGTATCGTAATCGACACAGACCCGTTCTGCAGTGTCCAAAAGAACCATCGCCTGCCGGTTGTCACCGTGGAACAGATTTCAGACCCTGAAACACTGCAGCCGGGCGCATATTTCATACAGGGCAGTATTGCAGAGGCAGCACGCATTGTTATAACGCATCAGCCAGAGAGAATCTTCCCTACCGTACCGGTGCATGTCTCTGCAGGCATCCTCACTGAGTGGGCCGGATTTACACCAGATCCGGCGGGGGCCGATGCAATTGCCGCATGCATCCCGGAAGAAATAATTGTCGGCAGAAACGGTGCTGACATCTACTGTTCGCTCAACCCGGATATGCGCTGCAACCCAAACTGTCCGGAACCAATGGTATGCCCTGTCACCGGAGAGCGGCGTGATCGACCACTCTGGGTTATGCTTGAGGATGATCTTTCCAAAGCCCTTTCTCGCGACGCAGGGCCTAAAGGAAGGGATACGCATTGGACAGAGGGACCCGGCAGAGACACCCGTTCTGTCATTATTCAAAGCCGTCAGTGCGGTCCCGGACTCGGATATATCCAGGGAACGGATCTCATTTCAGTTATGGAACACGTCCAAAACGAACACGCGATCTGGATAGGAACAGCATGCAAGTGTCATGGTGTAGTGACTGCACTGAAGAAACCCGGACAATGAATTGGTACACCACAGTGAGATGGTGCACCACAGGATTCAAGTGATCACCCGGTGTGTGTGCGCATCGTTCGCATCTCAAACATCACGGATCAAGTCTGCGATGTGGTTGATTATGCCCTCCCTCAAACCTGCTCGTCCTCAAACCCGCTCGTCTCAAACCCGCTCGTCTTCAAACCTGCTCGTCCTCAAACCTGCTCGTCCTCAAACCTGCTCGTCCTCAAACCTGCTCGTCTTCAAACCTGCTCGTCCTCAAACCCGCTCATCACAGGGAACATACCATTCCCGTGTAATCATCACTCAACTTCGGGCGGCTACTTTTTATCAGTATACCCCCTCACCCATTATCAGCACACCCTTCACCCAATAGACGCCATCCGCCTGTCCCGAGAACGCATGGGTGATGCTCTCGTGATATGAATTCCCCCGCCATCCCCCTACCCACCAATTGTTTGACCCCCGAAACGTAGTGGAAATAATGAGGGCATTATCATCATCGCAGGTGTATGAGAGGGAAAACGGCACTTCAACAAGAGAACCCGAGGCACTGCCGCTCAGATGATACCCTTCGTACCATTCCCCATCGGAACTGCTGAAATTTTCCAGAATCCGGTAGGGCATAAACAGAGGCTCCGTTCCAAACGGCATCCGGGTGTCAATCGTATGCCCGGCATCACGATCGTACATATGAAGTTTCATTGGCACAAGAATGGGTGTCTCTTGGGAATATCGGTCAGAATAGACGTGGGTCGGCGGGGGAGGAAGTTCGGACTCATTTTGTCCCGGCATAATCCCAATTGGCATGATGAAATTTTTGTATATGGGGTCGATTCGGTCAGCCGATATATTCAGCATGGGAATGCCGTTTACCACCTCAATTTTTGTGGTTATCAGGCCGCCCCGGTCAAAATTATTGAAACTGGCATTGCACAGATGAATGATCGTTTGGTGGTCTCCGGAATCCGGGTGATAATACGAAGGAACAGGAATGAGCAGCACCACGTTTTCTATTGGTTGAGAGGTGGAGAGGGACAGGTCGTAGTCATACACCGATTGTTCATTCTGAATGGTAGTAAATTGAAAAAATCCAATGATGATGAAAGAAAATATGATGAGCATAATAAACAGCACGAATAACCCAAGATGAATTATCCCCCCATCGTCCGATTGCCTTTGCATTATCTGGTGATTGTGTAGGGAATGATATAAGGGTTTTCCTGGCACATTCAGAACCGTGATTTTTTAAGACGACCATTTTTGCCCTTCATTCTGTAAGAGAGGGACACAGCACAAAGGAACCGGCATCGTTTCTCACGAGTATGAAAGGAACCTGTCGTCTCAGCGGTTTAAAGTCAAAAATGAGGTGAAAAAGGGTTTGAAAAGGGTGTAAGGTGTGTGTATTGGTATCCTTACGCTGCTGCGGTGAACGTCAGGATAATCGCCCCTGATGCGTCCAGCACAGATAACTTATCTCCTGTAATCCCATAGGATGCTGCTGTTTCCAGCAGACTCAGGTAGGTTGTCTCCTGCGCCATCAATCCCTCCGGGTCATCGCAGTATATCAGTGTTGCACCAACCTGTTTGAACGAGAGTGCAGCGCCATCGGTTTCATAAGCGCCAAAGTAATTGTTGCACCCCGCCAAGCCGGAAATTTTGCCATCTTTGTCAAGGGAGAGAGAGATTTCTGTTCCTGTGATGACAGAGACGACGGCTTCATTTTCGTGGTATGAGTCCAGAATCCATGTCGTTCCGGTCAGAGACTCAGGTGCCGCTGGCACGACCCTGGCAAAGACCAGAATAACCGTCCCGTCTGCATTTAGGAGTTTCAGTTCATCTCCTGCACCACTGAATGTGGCCGTTTCGCCCAGGAGTTTCAGGAATGTCGCTTCCTGCTGCATTGCATCTGCAGGGCCTGCCATCAGCGTAGTCCCGGCGTCGCCGAATGTGAGTGCATCGCCCTTCGCTTCATAGGATGCAAAGTAGCGGTTAACACCGGCAGAGCCTGCGACTCCGCCTTTTTCATCGAATGACAGCGTAATCTCGGTCCCTGTAATGACAGAGACGATTGCTGCATTATCGTTGTACGAGCGTAGCACCCAATCGCTGCCCTTCAGGGATTCAACGGTGACGGGCGGGATTTTCTCAAAGGTGAGCAGGACAGTGCCGTCTGCGTTTAAGAGTTTCAGTTCATCTCCTGCACCACTGAATGTGGCCGTTTCACCCAGGAGTTTCAGGAATGTCGCTTCCTGCTGCATTGCATCTGCAGGGCCTGCCATCAGCGTAGTCCCGGCGTCGCCGAATGTGAGTGCATCGCCCTTCGCTTCATAGGATGCAAAGTAGCGGTTAACACCGGCAGAGCCTGCGACTCCGCCTTTTTCATCGAATGACAGCGTAATCTCGGTCCCTGTAATGACAGAGACGATTGCTGCATTATCGTTGTACGAGCGTAGCACCCAATCGCTGCCCTTCAGGGATTCAACGGTGACGGGCGGGATTTTCTCAAAGGTGAGCAGGACAGTGCCGTCTGCGTTTAAGAGTTTCAGTTCACCCTTTTCAACACTGAACGTGGCCGTTTCACTCAGGAGTTTCAGGTACATGCTCTCCTGCGCCATCAGCGGGGCCGGCCCTGCCATCCTGGTAGTTCCGACGTCGCCGAATGAGAGTGTGTAGCCGTTAGCTTCGTAGGATGCGAAGTAGGTGTTAACACCGGCAGAGCCTGCGATACGACCATCTTCACCGAATATCAGGGTGATCGTTGAACCCCCGATGACAGATACCGTCCCTGCGGCTCCGTTGTCATACGATTTCAGCTGCCATTCCGTTCCTTTAAGGGCACCAGCGTCCGAATCAGAGGATTCAGAGAGGCACCCGGCACTAAGCAGACAGATGCCCAGCACAAGCATTGATCCCATCAGGATTGATATGCCTGTTTTCCGGTTATTGGTTGTTGCCATACGCTATCATTGTAATACAAACAACATAAATAAACCTATGACTACGAATTGATTAGAAGTCAATAACTCACTTGTTTTACCAAATAAACGCATAAAAGGGATTTTGATCCACAAAGGCGAGGGAGATAAATCGTCATCTCTGCTCTTTCCGGCTTCTGCGATGCCTTTTATACGTTTGTGTGGATAAATGGTGGTACCCTTTCAATACAGGGATGAAACGGGGTGCCCAACGACTGGCAGAACATACAGGAGAACGGAAATGACGAGACGGCAGGTGACCAATACCGAGATTGCCGAGATACTCACCGAGGTAGGAGACCTTCTCGCGCTCGGGGGGGCCGCATTCACGCCGCGGGCATACCTCAGGGCGGCCCATGCCGTCGAGACCCTCGATGAGCAGATCACCGCCATCTATCGCCGGGGCGAACTCAAAACCATTCCCGGCGTGGGAACGGCAATCGCAGCACATATCAGCACCATCATTGAAGAAGGCACACTCCCCTATCTTGCACTGCTGCGCAAGGAATTCCCTCCCGGACTCAGGGAACTGCTGGAAATAGAAGGGATAGGCCCAAAAAAGGCACGTCTTCTGTATACAGAACTCGGCATCACGAACGTTGAAGACCTCGAAACCGCAGCAAAAGAGAATCGGATACAAACCATCCGGGGCTTCGGAGAAAAGTCTGAAGCCAAAATTACGGATAGTATTCAGATCTGGAAGGAACGCCACACCCGCCTGTACCTCGGGTTTATCCTCCCTGAAGCAGAGGCGATTGAAGAAAAACTACGGAAACACCCGGCAGTGCTCCAGGCATGTCTTGCGGGCTCTATCAGACGGCGAAAGGAGACGATAGGCGACGTGGATATTCTGGTGGCAACAGACGAACCCGAGGCGGTATCGGCCTTTTTCTGCTCTCTTCCCGAACAGGAACGGGTGCTGATGCAGGGGCCAAAGCGGTCCACGATTGTACTCGCAGATAACCTGCATGTGGATCTCCGGGTGATTCCGCAGGGCCAGTTCGGCGCCGCACTCCAGTACTTCACCGGGTCAAAGGCACACAATATCCATTTGCGGCAGCGTGCCATCAGCCGTGGCTGGAAACTGAACGAATATGGCCTCACAACACGGGAAGGAAGTGAAATCATCGCCTGTGAACGCGAAACGGATATGTATGAGGCCCTCGGTCTCGCCTTCATTCCTCCCGAACTTCGGGAAGACACCGGTGAAATAGAGGCAGCGGCAGACGGGCGCCTGCCTGACCTGATCGGCTACGGGGAGGCGATAGGGGATCTGCACATGCACACCCAATGGAGCGACGGCGTTCACACCATCAGGGAGATGGCAGCGGCGGCACAGACGCAAGGGTGCGAATACATCGTCATTACTGACCATTCGGCAGGACTGCCTGTTGTCCACGGGATGTCCACCGAAGATATCCGGAAACAGGGAAAAGAGATTGCGACACTGAATCGTGAGTTAAACGGCATTACGATACTACACGGCATCGAGGCAAATATTGACCGTGACGGGAACCTCGACGTCAAAAAAGAGGTGCTCTCTGATCTGGACGTTGTCATCGGGAGTATCCACTCAGGGTTCAGACAACCGGAAAAAGAGATGACTGAGCGGATGCTCACCGCCATCCATCATGATCATCTAAACATGATCGGCCACCCCACCGGGCGCCTTATCATGAAACGGGATCCATACCGGTTTGATACGGAGACCGTCTTTAAAGCAGCGGCAGCAGCGCACGTATTACTTGAAATAAACGCCTGTCCCCTCCGGCTCGATCTCTCCGACACACTCTGCCGCAGGGCGCAGGCATGCGGGGTAACGATGGGAATCGGGACCGATGCCCACCATACGGACCATCTCCCGTATCGGGATATGGGGGTGGCGGTGGCCCGCCGGGGCTGGTTAAAGAAAACGGATGTCATCAACACCCAACCGCTTGCCGGGTTTAGGGAGTGGCTGGAACAATAAACGAGTGAGCTAACACTGGCAAAGAATCAGATCTGTGGGACGCTAAGGATACGCCCGCACAAGCCGTTTATCCTCTTCCAGCGACGCAAGCGCCTTGATGGCACTCTGCTCCTTGTCTTTTATCTCAAGCATGATATCCATATCAAAGGACCGGACGTCCTGGGTAAACTCAAGAAAATCCGGCACGTCAATCGTTGACGCGTGCTTTCCCGGCCGCCCATCCGGGGCCTGTGTGCTATAATCGACCATCGGTATGCCGTCATCGGGCCCCCACGTTGCGGCCACGTCCGGAAAAATCTTTCCAAACGACTCCTCATACGAAGCCTTTACCCGGTGATGCAGGGTATCAAAGATGACCGGTATGCCTGTTTCTGCATGAATATGAAGACAATCGCGGGCGGTATACCGGCCATCGTCATTCTCAATCACAAGACGGCGGAGTATCGGTTCATCGAGATTGAGATACCGGTCAATAAACCGGGCGATGCTCTTCTCCCTATCGCCGTAGACACCGCCGACATGGAGCTGAAGCTTTGCCGTCGTGTCAAGACCGAGAAGGTCGAGCACCGTTGCGTGATAGGCGAGTTCGGCAATGCTCCGATCGAGAATATCGGGGTCTTTTGCATTGAGCAGGATAAACTGATCCGGGTGCATCGATATCCGCATTGCATGGTCTTTGATGTACGCCCCGATAGTGGCGAACTCGTTTCGGAAGGTGTCCTGCCAATTGGCTGTGCAGACGGGATGGGAGGCAAAGGGAACGAGGTCTGAGGAGATGCGGAAAAAGAGAATTCCGTGGTCGGCATTATATCGGAAAATCTCCCCAAGGCAGTCGAGGTTCCCCCGAAGGGTCGAGAGCAGGCGCTCATCGGAATAGGAACGGAGGCGAAACGTCCGACTGCTCCGGCAGGAAAGCGACTCGTTGATACATGGGTATCCTATTTTCATGCAGCACCTGCAAAAACCGGGAAAATGGTTCAGTTCTATGCATCGTCCCCCGGTTCATTGAGAGATCAGGCTATCCCCGTATTTATAGGGGAGTATATTACCCACTCTTCGAAAGAGTATCACAATGTCATAGCAGATTTCCCTCACGGATACTGGTTCGTTTCGAGAGGTCAGTGAACATTTTCCGTTATGGTGGAGGGTTGTTAAAACCCATATCCACACCGGACTATCAAGGGGTGTTCCATCCGTTGTCCCGTTACGGTTCACACTCGTGTTAGCACAGGTGTTTCGTGAACTACCTCTGGGCTAAAGACCCAGAGGCTTCCTGCTTCATCCCCCAAA
>CAZFXY010000092.1:0-7235 GCA_964523185.1 uncultured Methanoculleus sp. | reverse complement strand
ATTAGATGGTATTCTCATCAGACGCCCGCTGGGAGATGGTGGACGAGATCACCCGCCAGACCGTGACCTATGGTACCTATAAGCAAACCCTTGGAGCTGTGCTGGGAGACCTGACGGTCAAACCGCTCACCGGGATCCCGGTTGCTATCGCAGCACTCTATGTATTCTGGAGTGTCTTCACCTCGTTTGCGGGGGATCTGGTGACCGACGGGTTCATGGTGAAATTCTTTGACGGCGTCTGGCTGCCATGGCTGCAGTCCATCTGGCCGGATCCCGCAAGCTGGCACTACTTCCTTTTTGTCGGTAATCCCCTGGCGGATACCAGTTTTGAAGCATTTGGTATGCTCACTTCGGGTTTCTTTGTCTCCATCGGCGTGGTGCTTCCGGCAGTCTTTGTCTTTTATCTGATGATGACCATCATGGAGGACTCGGGTTACCTGCCGCGCCTTGCGGTTCTCATGGACTCTGTGCTGCACCGCATCGGGCTGCACGGCTATGCGATTGTGCCCATCATTCTTGGTCTTGGGTGCAATGTGCCTGCGGTGACGGCCACCCGTATTCTGGAGACCAAAAAGCAGCGGTTCATTATGATGACACTCCTTGCCATCTTCATTCCCTGCGGAGCGCAACTGGGTATCATGATAAGTATCATTCCTGACCTCATTGGCGTGGTGATGCTCTGTCTGATCGTTGGTTTTGGCATATTCGGGTTTGTATTAAACAAAATAATTCCGGGAGAAAATCCTGAAATTCTTGTGGATGTACCCCCGTATAACTGGCCGGTGAAAGAATATGTGGTAAAGAAGCTCTGGAACCGGACCAAAGGCTTTCTGAAAGAGGCCGTGCCCTTTGTGCTCTTTGGCATTCTGGTTGTCAACCTCCTCTACCTCGGCGGAGTCATCCAGGGGCTTGCAAACCTGCTCGAACCGGTCTTTGTCACCTGGTTTGGTGTCCCCAAAGAGACCGTAGGACCACTTATTGCAGCATTTCTGAGAAAAGATCTTGCCATTGCACAGCTTTCCATCATCCCGATGACCGCCTATCAGATGGTTGCCTCTGTGGTGCTCGTAACCATCTATTTCCCATGTGTGGCTACCTTTGTGGTAATGCTTAAGGAAGGCTGGAAAGAATTGATTGCTGCAGTTGCGGTCTTATTCGTGGTTGTTTTTATCTACGGTGGGATTATTCACGGCATTGGAATTCTTCTGGGGGTCGCATAATATGGAACATATTGATATGAGAAAAGAGGAAGGCCGTAAAATCACACCTATTGGGATATATATCGCTCTGCTGGGTATTGTGACGGTTGCGTTTGGCATGGCAGACATCCTTGTCTGGGCAGGGCTCCGGCCTGGTATTCAGGTGGGCATCCTTGAAATCGCCGGTGACGACTTCTTCCGCTGGGCATGGGGCGGGTTTATCATGGTATGTGCTGGCCTTTTCATGCTTGCGGGCTGCACTCGGGTCGCGACACTGCAGCAGTCGGCGAAGGTGGTGTTGGGAGGTGTCCTCGTCTGGCTTATTGGAGGTACTGACATCTTTGCCCGCCTCTGTGTGGCAATACCCGCTGGTGAAGCCTCTCCGGCGTTTTTTAATTCTCTATCCGGCTTTCTGGGCACCTTTGCACCGCCGTACACTCCGGCAATGCTTCTTTTACCGTTCACCCTGGGTATTGTCTACCTGATTCGGATGCATGGCACCGACGATTCCTAACGGTGTACTTTTTTGCTCTCCTACAGATCACCCCTTTTATCACCTTTTGAAGATGAATATTAATACGGGAAGAGTATGAAGGAAGGATATATTGCTAAGCACCTCAGCAGGAAGGCCGAGGATTATCTTGAAGCTATCCTTAATGTTACTCTTGAGAAAGGGTATGCCCGGACGAAAGATGTGGCTGATCAACTGGGGGTCAGTCCTTCAAGTGTGGTCGAGATGTTCCGGAAGCTGGACACTCTGGGTCTCGTCGAGTACCGGCGGTATGAAGGGGTGGTCTTTCGGCCTGAGGGGCAGAAGATTGCAGAGGTAATTAAATACCGCCACGATACCCTGAAGAAGTTTTTACTGCTGATTGGCGTCTCTGAACGGGTTGCAGAGGCTGATGCCTGTTTTATGGAGCATGAACTTAACCCCGAGACCGTGCGTCGTATCCGGCTTTTTCTGGAGACCATGGATGGAGATCCCTCCTTCTGCCGGCAGATTCAACAGGAGATAAACCGTCGGCTGCAAAACAAATAACGGTTACCCGAAAAATGGTTCTTTTTAATCCGATACGGATGAAGTGCAGACCGTTGCTCTTGATTTGTCCCCTCCCTCAGCGGGCAACCGCACTGTACGTTCATATGTTCCAGTGATCAGGTTAATACTCTGTCAACTGCTACCTTTCCCTAGCTATGGGATACCAATATCTTTTTGGCCCGGTGCCGTCCCGGCGGTTGGGGATTTCGCTTGGCATTGACCTTGTCCCCCCCAAGACCTGCAGTTACAACTGCATCTATTGTGAGTGTGGGAAAACAACCAACCTGACGACCGAACGGGCCGGATATTACTCGACAGATGCAATTATCTGCGAGATTGATGATTATCTCTCAACCCGGCCTCATCTCGATTACATCACCTTTTCCGGTTCCGGGGAGCCAACGCTCCACTCTGGCATCGGCAGGATTGCCCGCCACATCCGGGAGCGGTTTCCGGAATACCGCATTGCACTCCTGACAAACGGCAGTCTTTTCACTGATCCCGGTGTGCGGGCAGAGGTGGCAGACATCGATGTCATCGTGCCATCGTTGGATGCGGTCTCCGAATCAGTTTTTCAGAAGATTGACCGGCCCTGCCGTCCCATCACGGCAACTCGTGTCCGTAACGGTCTTGTCGCCCTAAGAAAGGAGTTCAAAGGCGAGATATGGCTGGAGATTTTTATTGTGCCCGGTCTGAACGACACGGACGAGGAGTTGCTCTTTCTGCGGGACGCGATTGCAGAAATTAACCCTGACCGGGTGCAGCTGAATACGCTGGACCGCCCGGGCATTGTTGACTGGATCACAGTCCCTACCGCAGAGGAGATGGGGCGGATTGCAGGCGCTCTCGGTTTTCCCGGAATCGAAGTGGTGGAAGGGCTTGTGTCCCGTTCCGATATTGCTTCATTCTCACAGGACGTCCGCGAGTCGATTCTCGGGACGATTCGGCGGAGACCCTGTACCATAGATGATCTCAGTCGGATCCTTGGGCTGCACCCGAATGAGGTAAGAAAATATATTGATCCCCTTCTTGCAGAGGGATGTATCACGGAAGAGCGGGAAGCACGGGGGATATTCTATCGGTCCCGGTAAGGGGATCACGTGGTATCTCGTTCATCGTGGTTTATCGGACCGGTAAGCCCGGGTTACCAGCCGCGGGTGGCTCCTTTCATCATGATTACTGCGGTGTTTTTCGAACTCAACACTATGTTTATCCGGTCATCCATCCATTTCTCCGGTGTGGATTGATATGAATCGGTATGGATTAGTTACCCTTATCCTCTGCTGCTGTCTGGGGGCAGCGGCGCTTGTATGTGGTTGTACAGAAGGCGAATCAACAGATCCGAATGTCGTGAGCAAGAGCGGAACGGTGGTCTACCATAACCTCGAAGGTGGGTTCTATGGCATCATTGCAGACGATGGTGCCTCGTATCTGCCCCTTAATCTGCCGGATGAATGTGCGCAGGACAACCTCCCGGTCACCTTTACCGGAAGTATCCGATCAGATGTGACCACCATTCAGCAGTGGGGTACTCCCATCGAACTGACTGAGATCTCATCCAATGGTCAGATGATGAAGATCGTCTCCACCGGGGACTGATTATCTTTTTATCTCACCATTTTTTTCTGTGCCCTGGTCTCTCATCCGTTTCCTAAGACACGTGGGGAGGTAAAAGAGTTACTTTACCTCTCCCTGTAGCGTAATCGTCTTCTCGGTTACCGGAATTGTCTTTCCCGAGATTTCTAATGCACGGTCAACGATACGTCTCACGCCACCACAGCACGGCACCTCCATACGGGCGATGGTTATTGATTTGATGGTATGGAAAGAGAATATATCCGCCAGTTTTTTGACATATCCGCCAATATCAGCGTCCAGTTTTGGGCAGAAGATGACCAGAATCTTGTCTCGCAATAATTCCTGATGAAATCCTGCGTAGGCAAAGGGCACACAGTCGGCAGCGATCAGCAGATCAGCATTCTCAAAATACGGGTTCGATACGTTCAGGAGTGCGAGCTGAACCGGCCACTGACGCAGCTCTGAGGGTGCATCATTAGATGAAACACCCATTTCGTCATGGACATCCCGTGCAATGCTCTGTGCTGCAGTCCCCGGACACCCAGCAAATGTACTTTTGCCGTCTTCCGTGGAATTTAACGTGCATCCCGCTGCATTATGATCAGGAATGGGAATACCATTTTCAATGAGGTACTCGGTTGCCTGACGATACAACTCTGCCTCCCCGTGTCCGGCAAGATGCTCAAGATGAGCCCTGATGACTCCTTTCCCTTGT
The DNA here is from genome assembly GCA_964523185.1 of uncultured Methanoculleus sp. Classification (GTDB taxonomy): domain Archaea; phylum Halobacteriota; class Methanomicrobia; order Methanomicrobiales; family Methanomicrobiaceae; genus Methanogenium. The sequence continues at coordinate 2,704 of CAZFXY010000092.1, read as the reverse complement.
CGCACGATATTTGCCATCACCACCTTTTCGTCATAGGGTTCTGCTTCCCGCTCGATGATGGTGATTGCTCCCTCAGGGCAGGTGCCGATGCAGGCTCCAAGACCGTCACAAAAGAGATCGCTTACCAGCCGTGCCTTTCCGTCGATGAGCTGTAAGGCCCCTTCCGGACAGTCCGGGATGCATTCACCGCACCCCGTGCACTTATCTTCATCGATGCTGATTATTTTCCGTTTCATGTATTCACTCCCTGCTTATGGATAGTAATCAGAGGGACGACATTGAATAAATAAGCGCGTCTGCTATGTGAGAAGATATCTGATTGGATGTCTGTTGGAATGGCCAGATGCCTGATTGGATGTCTGTTGGAATGGCCAGGCCTGCTCAATGAGTTTGTTCTGGAATATGCTTTTTATGCATTTCACGTACAAAAACGGGCATACCCCCGGGCGGATTCGAACCGCCGTAACCAGCTCCAAAGGCTGGTATGATTGACCACTACACTACGGGGGTACATACGGACACAGCAGCAATACTTTCTGTGTCTGAACATATTTCATCTGCAACAATTTTAGTGTTTCCTGGAAATGGGTGAAACCGGTGGGATTAAAGGAACCAAAATGGGTCAGACGGTGAGTCAGTCCCGGCGCCACTCCATCCATGTTTCATTCGGAACTTCCATCCTTCCCGATGAGTTTGGTATGTTTGATGCGTTTGATGAGTTTGATACGTTTGATACGTTTGATGAGTTTAACCTCCACACTCACCATCCAACCCCTCCCGATGCAAACGAACCGGCAGATAGCGATTTCCATTGCAGGGTAGCGTGAGTGTCCGTGGATTACCGAAGGAAATGCACCAGAACTCCCCTGGAGCTGCACCAGATATTTAAAATAAAGGGTTATGCCACCGAGGCTTGATTACTATCTAATACCAGACAGAGTAACGAATAGCCAATGGCAGCAACAATCACAGAGAAGATCTTCTCCCGCAGATGTGGGAAAGAGATCTCAGCAGGTGACGTTATGATGGCCCCCATAGATGCGGCCATGATTCACGACATCACGGGCCCGCTTGCAATCACGAAGTTCCGTGAGATGGACGGGACGACGGTTTTTGACCCGTCAAAGATCATTATGCTCTTTGACCACCAGGTTCCGGCCGATTCCATTCCTGCAGCAGAGAACCATAAATTCATGCGGGCATTTGCTGCCGAACAGGGAATTTTGAACTACGACATTCACGAGGGTGTATGCCATCAGGTGGCAGTCGAGAAGGGACGGGTGCGTCCCGGCGATATCGTCGTCGGCGGAGACTCCCACACCTGCACGTATGGAGCCATCGGTGCCTTTGCAACCGGCATCGGGTCAACCGATATGGGCTTTGCCATGAAATACGGCGCTCTTCATTTCCGTGTCCCGGAGAGTCTGAACCTCATCACAAACGGGAAATTCCAAAACCGTGTCGGTCCAAAAGATCTCATTCTCTCGATGATAGGCGACCTCACCGTGGACGGTGCCACCTATAAGGCAGTGGAGTTTACCGGCGACACAATTGCAGAGATGTCTGTCCCGGGCAGGATGACCTGCTGTAATATGGCAATTGAGATGGGCGGCAAGGCAGGCATTGTCGCACCGGACAACGTGACCCGTGCCTACTGCGGCGGGCGCACTGACGGAGGCTGGTTTGACCTCGCCCCGGATGAGGACGCGCCATACGTATTGGAACGTGAGTATGATGCAGGAGACCTCATCCCTCAGATTGCCGCCCCCCACAATGTGGACAATGTCGGGGATGTGACGAAGTACGAAGGCACACCCATTGATCAGGTCTTCATCGGGTCATGCACCAACGGCCGGTTTGAAGACCTCTTAGAGGCAGCAGACGTGCTTGGGGAGCGAAAATTCTCACCTGATGTCCGGGTCATCATCGTACCGGCCTCAAAGACTGAATACATGAAGGCACTTCGTTCAGGACTCATCTCTCTCTTTGTGGAGGCAGGCGGCATGGTGATGGGACCCTGTTGCGGGCCGTGCATGGGCGGGTCGTTTGGTATCCTTGCACCGGGAGAAGTCTCTCTTTCCACCTCAAACCGCAACTTCCGCGGCAGGCAGGGGAGCACTGAAGCAGAGGTCTATCTCTGTTCACCGGCTACTGCGGCCGCAAGTGCGGTCAAAGGGGCGATCACTGATCCACGGGAGGTGGCATAACATGCAGATCTGGAAGTTCGGCAATGACATCGACACCGACGCCATCATCCCTGGTCGGTATCTCACCATATATGACCCAAAGGAGCTTGCGGCCCATGCCTTCGAAGGCACGAATGACGCATTTTCACGAAAGGCAGCGGAGGGTGACATGATCGTTGCCGGCAGAAACTTTGGGTGCGGCTCCTCACGGGAACATGCGCCTATCGCCATCCGGGGTGCCGGGGTGCAGGTGATCGTTGCAGTCTCCTTTGCACGGATCTTCTACCGCAACTGTATCAGCACCGGAGTGCTCCCTATCATATGCCCGGAGGCAGAGTCCATCACCGGGGATGAAGAGATAACCCTCCACCTCGATGAGGGATACCTGACCGCCGGGGGGAAAACCCTCGCTGTAGAACCCGTACCTGCTTTTATGCGGAAAATCATCGATGCAGGCGGGCTTGTTGAATATGCAAAAACTATCACGGAGCTGGAATTATGTACAAAGTAGCCGCCAT
>CAZFXY010000091.1:0-7247 GCA_964523185.1 uncultured Methanoculleus sp. | reverse complement strand
TTGCAGAGAATGCAGGTCTCGACCCCATTGACATGCTCGTTGAGCTCCGCTCTGCGCACGAAACCGGCAACAAGAGCGCGGGTCTTGATGTCATTGCAGCAAAAGTGACTGACATGCTGGCTGCGGGTGTCATTGAGCCACTGCGAGTAAAGACCCAGGCAATCTCATCCGCAGCTGAAGCTGCAGTGATGATCCTGCGCATCGACGACGTCATTGCATCATCCGGCAAGGGCGGACCATCACCTGAAGAGATGGCTGCCATGGGCGGCATGGGCGGCGGCATGGGCGGCATGGGTGGAATGCCACCCGGCATGATGTAATCACCAACCCATACAAACCCCCTATTTTTCCATTATTTTATGCCAGGCACCACAGTTTCTTCCATATCAAACTGGTTCCGGATACCTGTGTGCTGAACGGACAATGCACCGGAAAGGAATTTTTTCCACGGTATTTTTCGAAAAATATATCCATTCGTCGTTCATTCCAGACCAACAAACTATTTATAGCGTGCCGGTACAGGTCTCGGCATGACTGAGGAGTTCATTGGGATGTGCTACCCAACCACCTGTTACCACTGCGGGGAAATGTCTGATCAGGTGATCACTGCCACTTCCTCACGGGCAGAGGTCGTATGCGCACATTGTGGGGCAACACGAATATTTGTGCCACGGTTTGAAGAGCCTGCAGCACCCGGCGAATTTACTCCTGTTGAGTGCTATGATATATGGCACCTGCTGACTGATGCCACCTGTAAGAACTGTCATGTCACCGGCCCCCACCGCCTGATCATTGGGTGCAGAAACTTTTCAACCCGGTGTGAACACTGTGCATATACCCATTTCTTCCGGTTTGATCTGGAGTATGTCCCGGAACGTGACGACCCGGTAGAGAACGGATGACCTCACCTGAGCTATTCATTTTTCTTTTGGAGGCTCCTGCAGGTGAAGGTGACAAACAGGGCAGTTGTCAGCAGTGACACAATCACAGAGAAAATGGACACAGATAACCATTCAGGACCGGGCGGGGTTTGCATCGCGATAGTGCATGTCCGCACCTCTCCCGGCGAAAGGGCAACTGAACTCTGATGATCAGGATACCCTGCATACGTCAGTTTTATCTGGTGCATTCCCGGAGTCAGGTTCGGTATGGTACGTGGAGTGACACCATATTTTACCGAATCCAGATACACCGTCGCTCCTGTAGGTTCTGATGTGAGAGAAAGGGTGCCCGGCCTGTTTCTCTCCTCTTCTATAGACAAAAGGGAGAATGAAACGGGCGTTACGTTCGTATCGGTAACCGTAACTTTTTGGACGATGTCTATGTACCCTGCCATTTTGATTTCAACAATATGCAAGCCTGCAGAGATGCCATCTATCGTTTTCGGTGTGGTGCCACAATGGCGTCCACCCAGATAGATGTCTGCACCCGCTGGCACTGAACTGATCGACAGGGACCCCAATGCAATTTTTTTTATGAGGTGGGCATGCACTTCACTGGTTTTTTCTGCTGAAACAACAGCAGTTTCAGACCATGACGTATACCCCGGGCAGATAAGTCGTATCGTATATGTCCCGGGCGCTAATCCGGTCACTGTCTGGGGGGTGAGGCCATACTCTTTCCCGTCGATAATAAGTTCTGCCTGTTCCGGGGATGACGATACAAAGAGGCCACCGGTTTTTGGTTTCATCTGTAGATGAAGGGGCACATGCTGCAGTTCACCGGCGACTTCCGGGAGGGTTGCGGTAATAGTTTCGTACCCATCCATTTTGGCTGTAACCCGGTAGTAAGGTCTTTTTTTGGTTGAAACAACGCAGACGGTTAATGATCCTTTCGAGATGTTTCCCTTGTATTCATTGTCAAAATAGATGGCAGCCCCGTTCACGTCTGCATAGATATCATAGTACGAGATCACCTCTGGCTGTTCCGCCGTCACCATCACGGGGATGATGCCGGATAAGCATACCAGGCAGACAAAAAGCACCAGACACAAACGGGAAGAGGGTGTATACATAGGGTATCATTCCACGTAATGCGGCGGCTATTATTTAACAATTCCCCTGAACATGTGATCCGGGGTCGTTTTTGTAGGGATATGATGTGGTGCAGGAGATACCGCCCCGATTTCATCCCAAAAAAGTATTTGAACAGTAATTGACCTATCGCTTCAGAAAACCGGTATTTTTGCCGGATACAATTATTTGGGAGAGATGATTATTTCCTATTGGGTCTGCAGGAGAGAAGGATGTGCAGGCAGCATGCACGAAAGAGAGTGATGATGCCCAGACGCCCGCCGGGGACCATTAAATGTGGAAACGGGGGAGAAGTGACCTTCAGCAATGCAAACAAAAAGCAGGATACCACGGGCAGGTCATGGCCATGATCCGGGAATATACCGCACGGTATGTTCCATACCGATATGTGGCCCGGCGGATCTGCAGGCTACCTGCCACTGCATCCAAACATGACAAAAAAGGTCAGTGTCAACAACGGTTAAAAAAGGACGGTATCAATACCGGTTAAAAAAAGACGGGTTAGTCTTCATCCCGTTCCATGGTGATGGCTTTTTTCGGGCACTCTTCGGCGCAGATGCCACAGCCTTTGCAGTAATCAAGGTCGATTTCAAGATCGACACTGATCGCTGCGTCCGGACAGTACAGGTAACAAAGACCGCATTCATTGCATTTTTCCCGATCCACCACGGGTCGGAACGTACGCCATGTGCCGGTCTTTCCTGCTGCACCCTCACCAGGACGGGAAATCGCCAGTTTTGCACTCATATCTTCAACTCCTCATAGGCACGCAGTGCCCCTTCAACATTTCGATCGTCCCTGAATGTTTCTGCAATGACCTTTTTTGCAGATTCCTGTGAGATTATGCCCATTTTTGCAATGGCCCCGATAAGAGGGGTGTTGAGAATGGGGTTTCCGGCCAGCACCAGATCAAGGGAGAGTGCAATACCGGTCAGATCAACCAGATAGGTCGGGTGCCCCTCTACCTCTGTCCCCGTCTGGCTATTGATCAGCACAGTACCATTCGGTTTTATGCCGTTCAGGACATCAACCAGCTGCATAATGGACTCATCGAGGACGATCACCAGGTCAGGATGTCTGATCTGGGAATAGACACGAATCGGTTTGTCATCGATACGGATAAACGAGACGACAGGTGCACCCCGGCGTTCCGCACCGTAAAGGGGTGTAGCCGTTGCGTGCTTTCCGTCCAGAAATGCAGCGTATGCAATCAGTTTTGCAGCAGTCACGCCGCCCTGACCGCCGCGTGAGTGCAGGCGTATCTCATACATCAGTTTTCCACCCCGAACCAGTGTTCTGTACCGGGCTTTCGTATCCGGACAAAATCTGCGATATCATCATACGTCACTTCCTGTCCCCCAAGACCGGCAATCACACTAAACGGCTGGCAACCAGATTTGGCCTGCAATTCACCGGCAACAACCCCCCCATATCCGAATGAGTAGTTGCGGTCAATAACAACCACCTCCTTGCCATCGAGATCAGGCACAATAAACGGCCGGAACCAGCGCATGCGAATAGCACCTGCGGCGATCCCTTCTTCCCGGAGGATGTCAACGGCGACTTCCATCTCTTTGCCTAAGGTGCCCATCGCGATGATGACCACATCTGCATCTTCACAGCGGTACTCTTCGTACAGGTGGTATTCACGCCCAAACCTGCGCGCAAAATCGGCTTCTGTCTCTTCAATAACCGGGATGGATGCCCGCATGCCGCGTTCCATATCCCGTCGGAAGGTAAAGTGGGTATTTCCGGGTGTCAGTGTGCCATAACCGCCGGGATTATGTATGTCAATGGCATGAGGGGTGGCCGTCGGCGGAAGGAAGTCCCCCGGCTCAACCGTCTCGAATGTCTGCGTAATATGCGTCAGCAGGAACCCGTCAAGATTGATCATCACCGGAAGAAGGACATCCGTGTGCTCTGCAATCCTGAATGCCATCATCGTGGCGTCATAGGCTTCCTGCACGGTTGAAACATAGACCTGCAGCCAGCCGGTGTCGCGCATGGATATTGAGTCTGAATGTTCCGCACCGATGTTCCACCCGGGACCAAGAGCACGGTTTGCGTTTGCCATCACAATCGGAAGCCGTGCCCCTGCCGACATGTGCAGCATCTCGCACATATAGACCAGTCCGTGGGAACTGGTAGCAGTAAAGGTGCGCACACCGGTAGCAGCAGCGCCAATGCAGGCTGCCATGGATGAATGTTCGGACTCGACCGGAATGTAACGTGCGGCCAGTGAGCCGTCTGTTACGAAATTTGCGAGCTCTTCAACGATCTCTGTCTGCGGGGTAATGGGGTAAGCTGCTACAACTACGGGTTTTGCATCCCTGACTGCCAGGGCCACCGCTTTGTTGCCTGTTCCAAATGTCAGCATATACCATCAACCTCCCGCTGGAAACGGACTATCGTGTCCTCGACCGACTGCTGCACCTCTGCCGTTTCCTCAGCAGTAATCTTCCGGAACCGTCCCTGCACAGAGAGATAGTCCTCAACCGGAATCCGCCTCTTCATCGCTGCCTTCGAGGCACCGGTGATCGTGAGTTTTCCGTTCTCGCGCTCATAGAGCACCCAGAGACCTGACTTCACGGCGAGTTTGCCCATCTCAACGGTCTTCTCCGACGGAAAGCGCCATCCAGGTGGACAGGGTGCCAGCACATGCATAAACTTCGGACCCGGGATGGAGAGTGCTTTTTCCACCTTATTGTACAGATCCTGGGGATATGCAGCACAGGCAGTCGCCTGATACACGGGATGGTGTGCGGCCACAATTGCGTCCAGGTCTTTTTTATGATCTTTTTTGCCGCCCGGTGTGGTGGTGGTCACGGCGCCCAGCGGAGTTGCACCGGACCGCTGCATGCCGGTATTTGAATATGCCTCATTGTCATAGCAGATATAGAGAAAATCAGTCCCGCGTTCAAGCGCACCGGAAAGTGCCTGAATGCCAATATCAATCGTACCGCCGTCACCGGCGTAGCAGATCACATTGGTCTTTCGCCCTTCTGCACGGAATGCCTCACTCATGCCTGATGCAACAGCAGCAGCAGACGCGAATGCGACATTATAGACGGGTAAATTCATTGCAGTTGTGGGGTAGACTCCCTGTATCACGCTGGTACAGCATGCCGGGATCACAAGCACCGTATCCGCTCCTGCAGCTTTTGTCACATAGCGCAGAATAAGGGATGACGGGCACCCTGCACACGCAGATGTGGTTTTGAGTAAAAACTCTTCATCAGGTATAGCCATGGTTTCCAGTCTCTCGTTAGCATATTCAACACGAATAATAATGAACTATTGGTTTGGTTCCTTTCCGGCCGGATCAGATGCTGGGTCGCAGATTACTCTTCAGATGAGGAGGTAAAATCAATAACATCGCTGGTGAAGGTGGAAAGATGGGTCATCAGCACCGGGTTCAGCCCATTTTCAACGGCAATAAAAAAACCGGGCATGCCCAAAATAGCCAGTTTACTCGTCATGAAATGAGCAAATTTAGAGATATCCACAGATGACAGATAAATAAGCATTGTACTGATGCTGTCTAAGATGACGCAGGTCTTTGTGCCGGAATATTCTTTCAGCATCTCGCTGATTGTCACGCTGAGGTTGGTGAGATTGCGGGGATTATTGATGAATACCGCACGGTCAATATCCTCTGGAAGCGTACCAAGGGCATATTTTGATACGGCATCAATGAAGATGATCTTCTCAAGGTCAAGATTGTTCTTTGCATACGACCGTTTCAGGATGGGTGAAGGCTGATTAAAGGTAATCATGATTATCTGGTACTGCAGTTCCTGAATCTCCCGCACAAGGCGTATATTATTCTCTTTGAGCATAGGTGCCGATGAAAGAACCAGAAACGAATTCCCATCCTCCAGATTGTCTGCAGTAATCCTGTTCATTGCTGAATCATGTCCCTGCATGCTGCCGTGATCTCAGTCTGCCCGGTGATGATTACATCATTGAGATCTCTGAGATTTTCAACAACACTGCCTGCCACCTGTATCTGAACTTTGATGATGGTGTTCATCTCTTCAGTGTTGCATTCTCCCTGTTCAGCTTCGCACAGCATCTCCCTGAGACTCTCTTTAATCAGAGACACAGGTGTTTTAAGCCTAATCGCGGTTTCAGATATATAGGCAAGAAGGTCTGCGTTTGTTACACAAAGGTTGAACTCCGCTTTTTCTCTTTTCTTTCGTTCAAGAAGTGCGGTATTTTTCATCACACGGCATGCCTGCATTTCCTGCGCCGGGCTGGTTACATCCTCACAAACAAACATCGCATAATATCCTGTCCGCTGTTCCAGCGCCAGCACGGTAGTCTGTTGTCGTTGCATGCTACCATCCTGATGCAGTGCATCAAAGATGTAGGTGTTAATCTGTGGTGAGAATACCATCGGGGGGCTGCCAGTGAATATGTTTTTGAGTCGCTCTTGAAATGCAGTCTTGTTTATTCGGGAAAAATGACTTCTGAGGTCGGTTCTAATGATTTCATCCTGTTCTTTTCCGGTCCACTGTTCGATACAGGAGTTCCAGAAATGCGCCATATAATCGCTGTCAATGATACATACGCCGACCGGCAGGTATTCAAGGACATTCCCTATCGCATCCCCGGGCCTGTTGAACATATCCATTATCCCTCTAAAGCTAGTATTCGGGAGAGAATTTTTTCCAGAGATGAAATTTCAAGAACCATCATGATGTAGCCGTTCACCTGAATTTCACTGACCAGAAACCGTGTATTGACAATGACTGCAAGCATCTGTTCATCGATGGCACTCCGGTTAAAAAGGGCGGCAACGGTCCCCTCCTCATACCGGGGAGGTGTATACGTGATGCGTTCGCGCAGAATGTTCCCGATGGATCCCATGATGCCATTAATACAGATATTGCCGACTTCTTTCAGGGTCTCTGCCATCATTCCATCCATCCCGGGTTGGTCAGATTCCTCTCCGGTGATGGCATATATCAGGGCGGCGGCACCCACTTTATCAAAGACCAGCGCAGTAGAACCCGCTATAAATCCGTTGAAATCGATCCTCACTGCTGATGAAATGGCCCCGTTAAATGATGCCGCATGAGAAACGAGCTCTTTCATGCGTATCACTTCAACCACCGGCACTTCAAGGATTATTCGTGCACGGGTCAATTCATTCAGGGTTCCTGCTGCTCTGCCAATACCAATATTGATGAGTTCTCTGAGAATATCCAT
>CAZFXY010000090.1:0-7251 GCA_964523185.1 uncultured Methanoculleus sp. | reverse complement strand
GCTTGAGAAGAAGTTAGGTTTGGAGATATTCCCTAACTGAAAATCATAGTTTGCGTTCAAAGAACAAAAGATTTGTTTTGATGCCGGTATAGGGATTGAAGACGCCGTTGGGAAACCACACAACCTCTACTCCTTTAATAACAATATGAGAATTGCATACTTATATGTTATTTATATAATTGAAAACATCTTCAGCCAGTAGGCATTTATTCCGGAAACAATGTTTTTTTCTTGTATCATCCCCCCCATCTCCCCCCTCTTGCAAGCGGTACCGTGACAATGGGGTAAAGACAGGATGAGAGGGAATGCTACCCGTTTTGCAATGTGCGACGGGTCGCAGGAGGTGAGACTGATATCTCTCCTATTTTCTCTCATGTGTGCGCTTTTGCAAAACTGTGCAACACTTGTCTGCTCCCCGTATTGAGGCAGCATCGGTGATCGTCCAAGATTGGAATTAAATCAATATAAAGGGAAAACGGAAAAAAAGGGATATAATAAATATTCAGGCAAACGGGTTGTCCTGGTTCAGGGCAGCAAGCAGAAGGTTGATGCCCGCCTCCACATCACCGATATCAACTACCTCAACCGGGGAGTGGATGTAACGGGCAGGAATTGAGAGGGGTATACTCGGAATACCGCCTCTCACGAGGTGGATAATGGTGGCATCCGTATTGCCGCCGGTGCCGACCTCCAACTGGTAGGGAATCCCTGCCTTATCCCCTGCCTCACGCAGCCAGTCGGCGAGTTTCCAGTCGGCCATCAGACCACGACCCTGTGCACTGACGAGAACCAGCACCGGCCCCTTTCCCATCACCGGACTGGCTTCTTTCTTGGTAACCCCCGGATGATCGCCGGGGATGGTCACATCGGTCGCAATCGCACAATCCGGGTCGAGGGTGAATGCACTGACCTTGGCCCCCTTCAGACCAAGTTCTTCCTGCACCGTAAATACCCCGTAGATGGTATGCGGACTGGTGGTCTCTTTGAGCACCTTGATGAGGAGTGCGACACCGACACGGTTGTCAAACGCCTTCCCCGTAACACGGTTGTTGGCCAGTTCGGCAAACTCCCGGTCTGTGGTGATCGGTGTACCGATCTCAATCCCCAGTCCTGCGACCTCTTCAGCGGATGTAGCCCCGATATCGATAAAGAAATCCTCAATTTTTATCTCCTTCTTCCGATCCTCAGGAGAGAGCAGGTGAGGTGGCTTTGCCCCGATGACACCGGTGACCGGCCCCTTCTTTCCGTGGAGAATGACACGCTGGGTATAGAGCACCGGCCCAAACCATCCGCCGATGGGAACAAACCGGATGAATCCTTCATCATCGATATACTGCACCATCAGACCAATCTCGTCCATGTGGGACGCCACCATGATCTTAAAGTCACCGCCGCGACGGATGGCAACGAGGTTGCCCATACCGTCTTCGGTACATTCATCCACATGGCCTTCCAGTTCAGCCCGGATAATATCACGGACAGAGCCTTCATAGCTGGACAGCCCATGCGCATCTGAGAGTTTTTTAATGAGTTCTTTTACCATAATTTCTTCACCGTCCTTCTATAGTGTCTGAATACGTTCAAGTGCTGCATTGATATCATTGCGTGAAGCCGCATAACTAAACCTCGCATATCCACCAGACCGCTCTCCAAATGCATCGCCCGGAATGATGACGACGCCTGCATCGATGATGGCACGGAATGTCTCGTGGTCCATCGGGACGAACATATAGAATGCACCCTCCGGTTTCGGGAAGGTAAATCCACAGTCAACAAGTCCGTCATACAACATATCACGGCGTACGCGATACTCCTCCCGCATCGCGGCAACACAGGCATTATCGCCAGTGTATGCCGCAAGTGCTGCATACTGAGAGATAGAGGTAGCACAGGTCTGGCAGTTCTGATGGACCTTAATAGCCTCTTCGATGACCTCTCCGGGACCCGCCATAAAACCAAGGCGCCACCCGGTCATGGAATAGGTCTTACTGGTGCTATTGATGGTGATAACATCATCCCCAAACCGGGCGGCGCTATAATGCACGGTATCGTAGACAAAGTGTTCGTAGACTTCATCCGAGATAATGGTAACACCGTGGTCATTACCGTACTCCACAATGGCACGGATGGTCTCTTCACTCTCCACGGTGCCGGTCGGATTGCCGGGTGAGTTGAGCACAAAGACCCGGGCACCGTCCATCTGCTCCTTGCACACCTCTACATCGAGCCGGAGGTCTGGTGTCAGGGGCACCCCTTCCGGCCTGCCGCCGGCAAGCACCGTACATGCCTCATACGAAACAAACCCGGGATCCTGGAAGAGCACCCGGTCCCCTTCCCCGACCAGCGTGGTAATTGCCACAAAGAGCGCCTCACCGGCACCGGCAGTAACGATCACCTCACCAGGAAGGTGTGAAACGCCGTTTTCACAGGCAAGTTTTGCACAGATTGCCTCGCGTAACGCGGGCAGACCGTAATTAAAGGTATACCCCGTGTAGTTATTTCGTATGGCTGCTATCCCGGCCTCTTTGATATGTTCAGGTGTCGGAAAATCCGGCTGACCAATCCCGAGGTTAATGGCGTCAGGTGATGCAGACTGGAAGAATTTCCTGATGCCTGACATCTCGACTGCCCGCACACGCTCTGAAATCCGCCCTGTATATGTGACCATCTCTTCACCTACTCAATATTTGCATGCCTGCACTTCAGGTCATTTTCTTCACACTCGGTAATCTCCATGATCGATGAAATGATGGCATCGGAAAATATCATCGCTGACGTTTCAAAAATGGTGCCCAGCGGTGCAAAAGAGCGGTGTTCGCCACGCATCTGCCTGACTTCATACTCCGCCGACTCGTCCCTGACGTCATCACGATGACTTTCTATCACCACAATGCAGTCTGCAATCCGTCCGATGCGTGAATCCTTATTTGACGTCACCAGACAGAGCCGTCCGCCAATGGATTTAGCGGTTTCACAGAGTTCAGCGATGGATTTTGTCTCTCCCGACCCGGAGTAAGCCACAATGGTGTCACCTTCCTTCATGGCAGGGGTTATTGTCTCACCAACGACATAGGAACGCATCCCGAGATGCATTAGCCGCATGGCAAATCCCTTTGCGACAAGGCCCGATCTGCCCGCACCCATCACATAGATTCGTTTGGCACCGATCAGTTCATCGATGAACTGACCGACACCCTCACTGGAGAGCGAACCGGCAGTGGATGAGATGGTGGACGCCATCAGTTTCATCATGTCCTGTACATTGCCTCCATAGCCCTCATTCATAATACCGTACCATATTCCCGATAAACTACATCACCCTTGCGAAACGGGCAGAGACAAAACAGGTGTCCGGACATTCTCCTTTATCGGCAGTCTGACAAACCGGCATTGAGAGCACCCAGTCCCGTACCAGACGACGGTTTAAGGGACCTGATGTCATCCATGAGTATCCTGATAATTCAGTTTCGCCTGATTGAAAAATGACCTGAGCGCGACAAAAGACAATAGTAAAAAAGGGGAATTGAATTACTTCAGTTTTTTAATCTCTTCTTCGACTTCGTCGTATCCTTCTTTGTAGAAGCCTTCCTCATCGGGCGCAAGGTGATGAAGCAGGCGGAGGAACTCACCGGCATGCACTTTCTCTTCGTCTGCAATATCGCGGAGCACTTCCTGTGCAAGTTTGTCATCTATTGACTCTGCGAGCTGAACATAGAGCTGAACGGCTTCGTATTCCGCTGCAATCATAAAGCGTATTGCACGGATAAGTTCCTCTTTCGTCAGTTTCCTGTCAGCTTTCATTCCTGAGAATGGTGATCCAAATTCGGGCATTTTTTTCACTTCCTTATAGCATCCAAATCTGTGGCAGGACATTTAACCTTTTTGATACAGAAAAACACCAGAAAGGTATATTCATGTATCCATCCCGTTTAATCTGTTCAGAGGAGACGGCGTGCAATGAAGAAGCAGTCATGGAATGATGTTGTTGGCAACAGTATAGCAGAAAAAATGCAAAGTCTCGGAGTAATCGTTAGAGAAAAGATAGATATCCGGACACTCTCAGAGATTGCCGATGCGATTGGGGGTGAAGCGGTGGCCTACTTCGAAAAAGATCTTGCAGAAACCTCAACCTATGAAGAGGACCTGAAGAATTTCGCGAAAGAAGAGGAATATCATCGTCCATTTATTCAGGCACGTTCCTTTATTGCGTTCGGAACAGAAAATGATCCAACATTTTCCGCCCGGTTAGAAGAGTTCCCTCTGATGATCACCGTCATCGAGGTGGGGGAACGTCGGACAGATTCAGGCGTTATTCCGTACATCAAAGGTCTGATGCCGTTTGTGGATGAATTTGACGTAGATGCCGAACCTGAAGGGACGTTTATCGAGCAATAAAATATGCCCGGTGTCGGGGGATTTTTTTATTGCAGAGGAACGGCAAAGAACAGACCATACTACAGGACGGGATGGAATTTGAAAAAAGAGGATGTTCACCGCATGCATGCCGAGGGTGAGATAATTCAGGTAACAAATCCGGCTACCGGTTGTCTGGTGGGTAGGGTGCCTGCCGGAGGGAAAGCAACCGTGGCTGCTGCTGTTGCCACCGCTGAGGCGGCCATGGACGGATGGGCGAAACGGGACCCCCGTGAGCGGGGAAAGATGCTTGGTGAGGGTGCCCGGATGATCCGGGCAGAGACGGATACCCTTACCGCACTGTTAACCGCAGAACAGGGCAAGCCGCTGCATGAGGCGCGAAATGAGATACAGGGATGTGCCAATGTCCTTGAGTATTACCATGCGGTGTCCGGCTCGATTCGGGGGGAGTGCCTGCCGCTCTCATCATACGGCCTTGCATATGTGCTCAAAGAACCGGTGGGTGTCTGCGGGGCGATCATCCCCTGGAATATGCCGGTGCTGATCTTTGCGTGGAAAGTGTGCCCGGCACTGGTGGCAGGCAATCCGGTTGTGGTGAAACCGGCCAGTTCCACGCCGCTTACGACGATGCGGATTGCAGACATATTAACGACAGCAGGCCTTCCCGCAGGAGTGCTTCAGGTGGTGACGGGCACCGGAGAATCGGCGGGAGCAGCTCTTGCAGCCACTCCCTCCCTCGGTCATCTCTCGTTTACCGGCGACACCCGGACGGGGACAGAGGTCTCTCAGGCTGCGGCGAGAAACGGTGTGCCGGTCACGCTGGAGCTGGGCGGCAGTGACGCGATGATCGTCTGCCGTGACGCCGATCTCGATGCAGCTGCCGTTGGTGCGGTAACCGGCCGGTTCTATAACTGCGGCCAGACCTGCACGGCAGTGAAACGCTTGATCGTTGATGCATCCGTTAAAGAGCAGTTTACCCGTATACTCTGTGAAAAGGCAGCGGCCATTACCGTGGGAGACGGCAGCCAGCCGGGTGTGAGCATGGGACCGCTGAACAATGCAGCGGCACGAAACAGCATCTGCCGGATAATGGATGCGTGCCTCTCTGCAGATGTTGGCACTCTGCTCTGCGGCGGCACCGTTCCGGACGGTGCACTGTACGAAAAGGGTTTTTTTTATAACCCGACCATCGTCTCCGATCTCCCACAGGAATCGGCTCTTCTCACCACCGAAGTGTTCGGTCCAGTATTGCCGATCGTCTCCGCTGAGAATCTGGACGAGGCCATCAGCATTGCAAACAATACGCGCTACGGTCTGGGTGCCTCGGTCTGGACCCGCGATATTGCTACAGCGATGAGGGCCTCCTCACAGCTTGATGCAGGGATTGTCTGGGTGAACCAGCACCTGAGAATTCCCCCGGATGTTTCGTTTGGGGGCATGAAAGCAAGTGGGACGGGAAGAGAAAACGGCTCAGGTGCCTTTGATTCCTACCTGCGGTCAAAGACCGTGATTGTCAAATCATAATGCAATCTGTTCTGAACCGTTAGTAGGGACAGATAAACAAAAAAGATACGAACAGGTAAACGGAGAGAACGCCAGAGAATGAAGATCATTTCGTGGAATGTAAACGGTATCCGGGCAGTGGCGCGGAAAGGAAACCTGGAGGAGGTATTTGCCGGTAAACAACCGGATCTGCTCTGCCTGCAGGAGACAAAGGCGCATCCGGACCAACTGACAGCAAGCATCCGTCACCCAAAGGGGTATTTTTCATACTTCTCCTGGGCAGAAAAGAAGGGCTACAGCGGGGTCGCTACCTTTTCCCGTGATGAGGCACTCTCTGTGCGAACAGACTTTGTTGAGTCAGGATTTGGAGAAGAGGGGCGGATTCTTGTCACCGAACACCCGGATTTTCTCGTATACAATATGTATTTCCCGAATGGCAAGGCATCATCCGAGCGCCTCAGGTACAAAATGGATTTCTATGAAGCATGCCTCCGGGATGTGGTAACAGCGGTGGAAAGCGGCAAAAATGTCATCATCTGCGGTGATGTAAACACCGCCCATACCGAGATTGACCTGGCACGCCCAAAGGAGAATGCACAGATATCCGGGTTTCTGCCAAAAGAGCGTGCCTGGATTGATCGGCTCATTGATGCCGGGTTTACGGATACCTTCCGCTTGTTTGAGACAGGAGGGGGGCATTATTCGTGGTGGGACCTGAAATCACGGGCACGGGAACGCAATGTAGGATGGCGGATTGACTATTTCTTTGTCAATGAGGCGCTGGTAGATCGGGTGGCTGCTGCATCGCATCTGATTGATATCTATGGATCTGATCACTGTCCGGTCTGTCTTTATCTAACGATGCACAAATGAGGTGCTACCGATCATTTCCTGAAGGGAGAAGAGGTGGTGACCGACGTTTCCTCTGCTGCCATAATTTTCCTCAGAACAGCGTACTGCATACCTGTTGAAGCTGTCGCTGATCCATTCCTTTTTCTCCTCCTGCCATCGGCAAAAGGTTCATCCCATTTTTTCCACAACACACCGCGGATGAGCCTACATGTGTCGGGTTATCACCGTATCATGAGTGTCCGATGAGATGGTTTACTCATTTGTACATGTCATTTTACCGTCATCCCGACATAATGGATCGCGGTACTATCGGTCATGTGCGGCACCAGCAAGCAGTGAAAAAAATACATTCATAACAATCCGGAATTATTTTCGAACATGTCTGTTATTACCCAATTTTACCCCGCATACACTATTCAAAGAAAAATGTTCCAGATATGGGATGAAATGGCCAAAATAGACATTCATTCAACTCATATAAATTCATTTGAATTGTTTGGTTTTTCAGGATTAAATCCACCC
>CAZFXY010000089.1:0-7276 GCA_964523185.1 uncultured Methanoculleus sp. | reverse complement strand
TATTACTTTACCGGCACGGGCAATTCCCTCTGGGCAGCACGGGAACTTGCCCGCCACATCCCCGACGCCACGCTGGTGCCCATGGCACAACTGATACATGAAGGGAAAGAAGTGATCGCACCGAAAGGAAGGGTAGGATTTATATTTCCGGTCTATATCGGAGGGCCTCCACTTATCGTTGCTGAATTTGCCGAAAAAATAACATTAACCGACGCAGATGAAATTTTTGCCCTGGTCACAATGGGAGAGGCAGGCGAAGGAGCATGGAAACGTTTAAACAATATTCTTAAAAAACGCTCACACCCGATGCATGCAGCATACAGTGTGAAGATGCCCACCAATTATATGCTGTTTAGGGATGTGCTGCCTGAGGATCAGAAGACCGATGTAATCGCAACTGCACAATCCGATATCGAGCGGATTGCAGGAAAGATAATCCGCGGAGAGAGCGGGTTAGAGAAAGGGCCCTTTCTGATAAACTTCTTCAACAGTGCCCTTTATCCGTTGTTGAAAGGCCAGCTGCGGGCGCAGGGTGCACGGTTCTGGGTTGATGAGAAATGCAATCACTGTGGCACCTGCGAACGCGTCTGCCCGGCATACAACATCACCGTGGTCGGCACAAATCCGCCTGGATGGGGTAATGCATGCGAATCCTGCTTTGCCTGCATCAACTATTGCCCTCAGAGTGCCATCCAGTCAGGAAACAAGACGGGAACACGGGGCAGATATCATCACCCGGACATAAGCATCAAAGATCTCATGGTGCAGAACGGACGGGAATAACCCGCCATCCCCCGATAACCTTTTTGTGATAGCCTGCAATACACGGGGTGTACATACAAGGATATGAGCATATGCCGAATACACCTGTTCGTGAACTACAAGGAACTGACTGGGAGGAAACCGTTGAAAAAAGCGTCCTCCCTGTTGCAGTGATGTTTTTTAGCCCGACCTGCCCTCATTGCAGAACAATGGAGCCGTACTTCCGTGATTATGCACGAGAATATCAGGGGAAGATGCTCTTTGTCCGACTGAATCTGGCGAAGGATCCATGGATCGGGGAACGCTATGGCGTGATGGCAACACCAACCTTTGGATTTTTTTGCGGCGGAAAACCCGTGCAGAGTTTTGCGGGTGCGGTATACCCAACAATTCTCAAACAGCGGGTAGAAGAGGCGCTTGTGCACGGTGCAGATTGTGCTGAACTATCATCTGCGGTCGACTATGAGATCAGTGGATACGCATAACAACCCCTTTACCCATCGCCTCATGCACAAATAATAATCCATGTGCACCGTGATAGAAAAGCTTGCAAATATGAAGAGCTGTTCGCGCTGGCACAGATCTTCTACCAGAACGGCGTGACTGCATACCCGCTGGCAGTATGGATTAGCTATGCCAGAACCATTACAGTTATGCGCACATGCGTGGAATAATATTTATTCCGTTTACAGGAGATAGTGTAACATTTATGAAAATCTGCATACCCATTAATGAAGATAAAGGGCTTGAAAGTATCCCATACGGCCATTTTGGCTCTGCACCGGCATTTCTTTTGGTCGATACCGAGACCAAAGAATGCTCACAGGTGCCACCTACAAGCTCAACCCACGGCCAGGGAGGCTGTGCCCCGGCAGTGGAACTAGCGGAACATTCTGTTGATGCAGTTCTTGTCGGTGGAATCGGCAGAGGGGCCATCATGAGCCTCAACAGCGCAGGAATAACAGTATATTGCGCCATACCTGGCACAGTGGGAGATAATGTTCAGGCATTGAACGACGGAACACTCATGGAGATGGATCCCTCAGGCGCCTGTGCCGGCCACAGTCACGACAATGGTGGCTGTTGTTAAAGGAACCACTCACAAAGTCCCGAATACGTATACCCTGCCCATCCCCTCCATCGGGTGAGGATTCCCTCACCCCGCTTCCAGGGTATCTGGTCTGCATCGCAACCCATAACCCGCTCTTCTGCCATATCTTAGTCTGAATATATTCCATGCCGCTTTCTGATGCCATTACAGTCTTAAGAAAATACTTTGGATACAGCTCCCTATATCCGTATCAGGAGGAGATCATACGCGCTCTTGCAGACGGAGAGGACGTGCTCGGAGTGATTGCAACCGGCGGGGGGAAATCCCTCTGTTACCAGATACCGGCATTGCTCTGCGGGGGAATGACCGTCGTCATATCACCGCTGATCGCTCTCATGAAGGATCAGGTGGACACGCTCCGGGAATGTGGAATATCTGCGGCCTGCATCACCTCGTTGCAGGACTACGCCGAACGGCGGGAGACAGAGGCAGCAATCGAACGGGGAGAGGTGCGGGTGCTTTATGTATCCCCTGAGCGGGCAATAAAAACAGAATTTTTCTCTCTTCTGAAAAAGGGGCAAATAACCCTCATTGCAGTGGACGAAGCGCACTGCATCTCCCAGTGGGGCCATGATTTCCGGCCGGAATACCGGGAACTGGCCCGCCTTATCCGTGAATTTCCCCGGGCACCAGTGGTGGCGCTGACCGCGACCGCCACCCCTGCGGTTCAGAAAGATATCATCGCGCAACTCCACCTCCGCCGTCCCCGACGGGTAATCGGAAGTTTTTATCGCAAAAATCTCCGTTATGAGGTCAGGCCGAAAAAAGACACAAAAGGGGCAATTCTCTCCTATCTTCGGAACCACCGGGATCAGGCAGGAATCATCTACTGTCTTTCCCGCAAAGGCGTGGAAGATCTGGCAGCCACGCTCCATCGGTTTGGGATCCGTGTCTTGCCCTACCACGCCGGACTCACCCGGCAGGCACGAGAAGCGGCACAGGAAGCATTTGTCCGTGACCGGGTGCAGGTCATCGTTGCAACGGTGGCCTTCGGGATGGGCATCGACAAGCCGGATGTGCGCTTTGTCATCCACCACGACCTGCCCCGGTCGCCTGAGCATTATTATCAGGAGACCGGGAGGGCCGGGCGGGACGGCGACCCGGCGGACTGCATTCTCTTTTATTCTCCCGGCGATCTGCACCGGCAGGCATTCTTTATCCAGCAGGAGTCATCTGCCGTGCGGCAGCGGGCAGCATATTCAAAGCTTGAAAAAATGGCCGATTACTGCGAGGGGCACCGTTGTCGTCAGGCGATGATTTTAGAGTATTTCGGCGAGGAACCTCCCCCCGGTGGATGCGGCACCTGTGATGTCTGCTGCTCTCCGCGGGAACGGTTCGACGGCACGGACGTTGCCCGGACAGCTGTTACCTGTGTGCAGCATCTAAAGGTCCCCTGTGGGAACAGCCACCTCATCGATCTGCTCCGTGGGGCAAATATAAAGAAGATCCGCGACCTGGGACAGACAGATACCCCCGGATACGGGGCAGGAAAGAGATATTCAAAAGAGGAATGGCGTTCTTTTATCCGCGAACTCATCCGTCTCGGCTATTTGGAGCGCGAAGGGGGCACCTACCCGGTGCTCAGGGTGGGTGAGGCAGGCCAGGCACTAATGACCGCGGGAAATGACGCGGAAAGTGTCATGCTAACCCGAAATAAAGATGCTCAGACCCGGAAGGAAGAACCGCAAGACCCGGTATTTCTCCGGCTAAAGGGACTGAGACGAGAGATTGCAGACCGGGAGGAGATTGCCCCGTACATGATCTTCTCTGATGCAACGCTCCGGGCAATGGCTGCGTCACGACCGGACACCGATGCGGCATTTCTTTCCATTAAAGGAGTGGGTAGCGCCAAACTGAAGAGATTTGGATCGGAATTCATGGAAGCGCTGAGGCCTGCAGATCCCGGGGCTGACGGGTCTATGGCAGAGACACTGCGCCTCTTCCGTGCCGGGTGCACCATGGCAGAGATTGCAGAGAGACGTTCGCTTACTTCGGAGATCTGCGGTGCTCACCTCGCAGAGGCAATCGAGAACGGAGAATCCGTGGAGATCGACGACCTCGTACCACCCCACCGGCAGGCGGCCATCCGGGAGGCAGCAGCGCGGGAAGGGACTACCGACCTCAGGCGGCTGAAGACCGTCCTTGGAGAACGGTTCACCTACACCGACATCAGGCTCACCTGTGCCGTGGACTGCCGACATACCAAGTGATAGTGGAAAAAGGACGTACAGCAGGCAGAATATCCATATATGATCTGCGCCATTGTCAGCGGAAAAAGAAAAGGGAGCACCGTAATATTATCAGAGCGGAAACCCAGGTGTTGGTTTTGATGGATTTAAAAACAGAGTTTTTTGCGTGTTCGATACCTACACAGAGCATTACCTTTTTTCAAGAATATCTGTTCGCTCATCCCTGCACCACCCCAAAAAAATACGAAGATCTTTATAGAGCTTTTTTGCCTTGGTATCCATCCGTGATATCCGCGGAGGAAACTCCTGCATACCACAATGGGCGAAATCATTTCTGATGCCGGATAGGTCCCCCCAGATATTGGTTATCTGATCTCTCCGGGAAAGCTGCATGTACCAGTGGGTGAGACTGGTCGGGTTGTAGGGAGATTGCTTGAGATCCAGAAGGGCACCACCCAGGGTATGCGACATCTCATGACGGATGTCGTAATCCAGCCATTCGGTATAGCAGTCCCCATAGTGTAGGAGGAGCATGGCATTCACCATCCACTCACGGGAGAATGTCATCCCCTGGAGCAAAAGACCGCGTTCAACCATGAATCCGATAAGGTCAAGCTCCTTTTCCACATGAGACCAGGTAAGACCTTCATCCGGATCCGGTCGTTGAATGCCAAGATCACCTACCATTCGAATTTGATCAAGCACCCCCACCAGAGGCGGAGTGAATACTTCCATTTCACTCGCCGTCTCATCGATATTAGAGGCAATTCCCGATGCAAAGTTCAGTGCCTCAACCGGGCGTGCCATCCGCGTCGCCATCGCAAATCCATTCAGGGTTTCGGCAAATCGCGAAAGTTTCTCCGGTGCATCCCGACGCCCGGAGAGATATGCTTCTTTTGCAGTCCGGTTTGCGAGGTAGCTGATACCAGCCCCATCCATGGAACGGAGAAAGGCGTGTACACTGGTAGTCCAATCCAAAATGGATAAAAATGGAGTCAAATCCAGAATGGGGGACGGTTGACCCCCATCCTGTTTCAGGCAATAAAATACATGTGAGATATCTGCCTTGCCCGTTGTTCGAAAAAAGGCTGCAGAGAGAAAACCAATCAACAGATGAGATCGAAGCCCATGACTAATATCAAAGACGATTTTTTCACCGTCTTTAATGCTGTTTTCCAGTGCACGGAATATCTCCCATAGTTCATCTTCGGTCTCTCCATAGGGGATAATTTCCCGTTCCGTATGTACACCACATGTGGCAAGTGCCGCTGAAACCGGTTCCCATGCAACATTGTGGGCACCTTCCGGAATAAAAATTACGGCAGTCTCCACTGTTCCCAGGAGTTGGCATATTGCCTCCTGCACAAACTGTGTTTTGCAGGACGTACCTACACAGGTATACACACCCGCCTCGTTTTCCCGCCCACCCAAAAATGAGATCAGTTTCATTGTATGATGCCTCTTGTCTCAGTAGTAACCGTAATCACCGATGCTGCAGATGGTTGCCTGCACACAGGTAGGGGAACATTACAAGCAATTCCCTGTTATTCTCTTCTGGTTTGTGATCGTAAAGTATTGTTCGTTCTGAAAACAAAAGTGCCAGAAGATAACTTTTTACAGACGGGAGAGATCCATTCGGGTAGATATCACATCAAATAAGCCGGTGCCAAAGGTTCTGGTGCCAAAGGTTCTGGTTCACCAATGGCACTAAATCGAAAATGGTTATGCATCACCCTCTGTGTATTGCGATACCTAAGTAAAGAAATGGTACAAAAAGAGCTGGATCATGGATTAACAGCAGGAAACCTTTTCCCCCTTCCAAAGAAGAAACGGTCACCTGAAAGCACCGATATCAGCATAATATCGGTGAACCATACGTATATGCTATGAAAAAAAGTGAAATTCTGCCAGTTTCAATTTTGCTCGTCATTGCTGCAATAGCCTGTGTGCTTCTTGCAACACCGTATATTTTTCCCTCTGATGCAGTGGATGATGATACCGCCGTCAGGAGTGACCTCGATTACCTGAACACCCATATCAAGACGGTTCTTTTCACCATTGCGAACAACACAACTTCTGCTGCAGAAGTACTTTCATCTGCAAAATCACTGTCTGCACCGGAGGTGCAGACCGTTCTGGATAGACTGTTCTCCGGGTCCGGATATGCACTTTCCTACGGTGTCATCAACCCGAACGGCACCATTATCGCGGTTGTACCGGAAGCATATGCAGGTTCTGTTGGAATAAATATCGCTGGAAGTGAGCCAGGGAAAACAATTATTCAGACACAGGAGTCATTTCTCTCTAATGCGTTCTACGCACAAGAGGGATTTACGGGAATTGAAATCGCCTCCCCAATTTTTTCTGATAAAGGAGAATACCTGGGCAGTGTCCTTGCAATGGCAGAGCCATCGGCATTTGTCGGGGAGATTGTCGCTCCGATTGAAGATGGACAGGACATTACGGTGACAGTCATGCAGCCGGACGGGTTCATTCTCTATGATAGGGATGCAGCTCAGGTTGGAAAGAACCTCTTTGAGGATCTACCCTTTACAAACTATCAGAGTCTGCAGGCATTGGGAAAGAATATTTCTGCGAATGCTGCAGGGAGCGGGGAATATACCTTCTATTCATCTCCTGAAAACACCGGAGAATTGGTAAAAAAGTATGCTGAATGGGATACGATGGCATTTTTGGATAAGGAATGGAGAATCGTTATATTCAGGGATGAGACAGAAATCTAATTCCTGACAGTGTTTAACGGGCCATTACTTTTGTAACAGTAATTGCCAGATAAACAAATTCTTTTTGTCCGTCTGCATGATTCATATTCCCCGATGTACCCGTACCAGCACAAAATATATCATCTTCTGTTTTTACCGTTGCAGGAAAAACACATCATCGAGCGCTTCCGCTCTTTTCTTCATAAACCCATTACAGAATCGAAATCTCATCATTACCCGTAAATCTACTGGTAAACAGAATTCAAAGGCACTCACGCTCTTTTGTATCGTATATACAGAACAGAATGCCGTTTCCACGAACAGATGACACCACAAACAGATGAAAGGAACAAATAACAGGAACAAACGCAATCGCTTACACTCTTTGGTATAAAACAGGTGCAGGAACAAATAACCGTAACAAGACAAACGCAACCGCTTAGGCTCTTTGGTATAAACAATTCCAGAACAGATTTTTTCAATTTTTCTTA
>CAZFXY010000088.1:0-7418 GCA_964523185.1 uncultured Methanoculleus sp. | reverse complement strand
ATCAAAAAGGCAAGGAATTTGAACGTTTTAGACAAGATTCACGAATATCAGAAGCGCCAACTACATGGAAACGTGAAGGGTCAAAGAAGGAGAACCCGGTTATCCGGTTCGAAAGACCTTATTCTCAGCACTACAGGTGCGTGTGATAGTTTGTTCAGATGGATGACAAAAGAATTTCATTGCAATGAAAGAGTGATGAAAACTGTTGTTCGAACCGGGCAACAGCCCCAAAAAGGAGAATAAAAAGGAGAATAAAAAGGAGAATAAAAAGGAGAATAAAAAAAGAGAATAAAAAAGGAGAATACAGGTTACTCAGATGGTGTCACCGGAGAGTCATATACCCGGGCAGCTAGATCCCTGTCGATCATAAAGAGCACACCCTTTCCGGTTTCACCGCTGACAGCCTTCAGTTTTTCAAGAATGGTGCGCGCACTGTCCTCTTCTTCAACCTGTTCGTTTACAAACCACTGGAGCATATTATATGTCGCATGATCACGCACTTCCAGCGCAATCTCCACAAGATGGTGAATCATTGCGGTGACATCCTGCTCGTGGGCGTACTGAAATTCAAACGCCTTTTCCGGAGATTCCCACAAAGAAGGGGGGGCATCAATGGACTGAAGTACAACAGTTTCACCACGGAAAAGGACATAATCATACAGTTTCATTGCATGATCGCGCTCTTCCATCGCCTGCATTCTCTCCCAGTTTGCAAAACCCTGCAACCCGATGGAATGAAACCAGGTCGACATGGACAGATAAAGATAGGCGGAATAAAGCTCCCATTTTATCTGTTCATTGATTGCATCAAGCATTTTCTCATTCATCATACTATCACCGATTGCCTCGACACTGCTCATTGTCCGTCCGTATTATAAAAATGTATGGCAGGCATCATCTGCGGTTATCCACAAAGCGCTGGACAAATGACGCCGCATGGAAATATTCCTGCTTTCTATATGGAGTTCCAACACGGAATATCTCCCGTTTTTCACGATATACCAGTCCAAGAGCAATGTTTCCCGAATGGGCATACCGGTATTCCCGCACCAGACGGCATGCAGCATCGAAATCTTCAGGATCATGAACATCCGGAACATACACCTGTTTATCGTATTCCTTTGTTTTATCCAGGAATGTTGCACAAATCTGAAGGATATCAATGCAGGAAAACCCGGAATGCATCATGCCGGCATATATCAGCTCTGTTAACTCTTTCTGACGCTGGGTGTATCCCCGGGCAAGAAAACTGCACCCTGCTGAAAGAAGCAATTCCAGTGGATTAAAGGGAATTTCACCACTCTTTTCACCACGTATCAAGGGATTTGACTTTCCATGATATCCCATGGGTGACGTTGGCGTTACCTGCCCCTTCGTCAAACCGTATACCCGGTTGTTATGCACAAGGACGGTCATATTCACATTCCGTTTTGCCGCAAACAACAGGTGTGCAATACCCTCGGCATACGTGTCACCATCCCCCACACAGCAGATTACATGCAGGTCGGGATTGGCAATACAGATACCCGTTGCAAAAGAGACAGCCCGCCCATGGAGAGTGTAGCATGAATTGATCTGCAGGTAATCGGCAATCTTTGCATGACACCCGATCCCTGTAACAAGAACGATCGTTTCACGGGGGATGCCCTCTGCCTCCAGACGGAGGCAGACATCCTTTAGTGCATGCTCAATGGCAAAATTGCCGCATCCCGGACACCATGTATTCTGCGCATCGGTGATCAGCCCCGGAGTCATTTAGCACGCCCCCTCAAGACATTCGATCAGCTGATCGATGGTGCAGGGCCTCCCATCAAACCGCGGCAATCTGACATCAATGGGAATACCCTGCGCCTCACAGATATCCGCCAGCTGTCCCGAATAGTTATCCTCCAGAAGAAATGTCATCTTTGAATCTCTGGTCGCCACGATCATCTCACGTGTGGGGAACGGGTGTATCACAACCGGTTGCACAGATGTAATGCCCATCTTCTGTGCGGCTTCGCGACATAGCGGGGCGTTTGAGCCCCATGAGATCAGGCATACGTCTGAACCAACGTTACCCGAAACGCGAACGGGATTCAGGTGGGAGACTGCCTCTTTCATCAACGGCATTTTTTTCATCTGCTTTTGGGTCATTGATGAAATAAGTGCCCCGTCATCGACGGATATGCCACGTTCATCGTGCGACTTGCTGTTTATTTTGATCACCGCACCAGACAGTGGTGGGGTCGCATAGAAAGAAACACCGTCTTCAGTGTCCTGATACCGACGATATGCTTCGCTGACCTTTGGGACAGGAATCGGATCGGGCGGATGTGCCTGCAACAATTCCGGAGAAACGGTGTACAACCCTTCTGCCAGCGTCTTATCCGTCATCAGAATGGAAGGTACCTGAAACTGCCAGGACAACGACAATGCATGGCCCGCCCATTCAAATGCCTGCCCGGGATCTCCAGGAGCAAAGACAAACCGGGGAAATTCGCCATGACCTGCATGAATGGCAAAATGAAGATCAGACTGGGCGGTATACGTGGGAGTGCCGGTCGAAGGCCCACTTCTTTGTGCAAGCACAATCGTAAGGGGGATCTCTGCCATGCCCGCCATGGAAAGGGCCTCTGTCATCAGGCAAAAACCACCTCCGGATGTACCAACAGCCACTTTTGATCCTGCGTATGCCATTCCTTCTGCGATGGTGGCAACGGCAATTTCACTTTCCGGCTGAAAAACCTGTATCCCGGTCTCACCCGAAGCAGCTGCCATGAAATGAAGAATGCCGGTTGAAGGACTCATCGGATAGGCAATATACCCACGCAACCCAACAGAAAGCAAACCAAGAGATATCCCCTCATTGCCCGAGAGAAGAATTCCCGGAGACGTCCCTCTTCGCCGGAGTTCTTTTCTCTCGGTCTGCATCTGAAATGCATCCCGGGCAATGTCAAGGTTTTTTGCGGTGGATTTGCGCATCTCATGGGAAATAACCGACGCAAGATCTGCCCATTGCATCCCGAGAGCAGATGCCAGTGCACCGATCATTGCCGTATTTTCCATGATAGACAAACCTTCGTTTTTTTCAACGATCGTCCTGAGAGGCACCCCTGAGCCAGTGTCTGATCGTACGGTGTCAGCATTGTATATGATCAGGGCATCACGTGTGCAGTCTTTCTGATGACGCCGGAGTGTTGTCTGATCCATCGCCAGAAGAATATCAATCTTTGAGCGATGCGTGCCAACCGGATGAGGGCTTGCACGGATCACAGAAAAATTATGTCCACCCCGAATAAGGGACGGGTAATCATAGTACATATACGCATAATATCCCAGGCTGGTGAAAATGCGGGCAATTGTCTGCCCTGCAACATTTATTCCATCCCCTGCCTTTCCGCCAATCAGCACAGAGCATTCATCCATAGACAGTCATCTTCCAGAGACTGCATTGAGAGGAAAATAGATAAGGGTTTCGCGTATTTTCAGAAACACGCATCACTGTACAATTGCCGAAGCCTTTTCGTCAAAAGGATTTGTCCTGAGTGCCAGAGAGAACATATAGGGGTAACTGTCCTTCAGGTATGCCATATACCGCACCCATTCACTGACCAGTTCTTTGTACACCCGGTCGATATCGTTTCCGATATGCCGGCAGTCGCTCTCCGGGAGGCAGTCAAAACCAGGACGCCGCTGCAGTTCCTCATTCAGATGAAATACAGCACGCAGCAGTTTACTAAACTCCTGATTCTCCAGAAGAACCGGATTTTCAAGTAAACGAAGGAGAAAACCACGTTTCTGTGCGAGAAACATGTTTAGTTCAGCAAGATCAATCTCCCTCCAGTTTACCGAGAATGAATGAGACTCAATTGATACAGATGCATCACGAAAGCGCTCGACATTCCAGTCATCACCAATAATCAGCTTATTTCGCAGATCAGATGCATCTTTATCATAATCTGAAATGACCGTTAGCAGATGGGTCCCCACTTCAGCAAAGAACGTCCCGATAACCATATTGATCTTCTGCATTTTCTCCTGTTTTTCACGGATGGTCAGCAGGCGGTTGAGCACAAAGGTTACCAAAAGCACACTAATGGGAAGAAAGCCAAACGAGTTAAACAGATAATCGATCGTATTTTCCGGATTTCGCAGCAATACTATTTTTGTCGCATAAATAATTACTGACGTCGCCACCAGAAAAAGAGCGAGTTTCATCTCCCAGGTAATAGATTTTTTCATCATACGCCTCCTAAAAACACTCGTTTCATACCCATATCACACACCAGAGATATCCGATAGGGTTAAATATAGTTTTTCCGTATGAAAGGGTATGATCAAAAAGGGAACACTCGTTCTGATCGCTCTGGTGATCGGAATGGTATGTATCGCCGGATGCACTTCAGATAACGGCGGGGCGACGCCCACGCTCACACCCACATCGACGGAAACACCGGTTGCACCAACCCAGGGGGCACCCGATCTCAAACCACAGCCAACGGATGTCGTACCAACGACAAAGTCTGTGACGGTTGCTGCATCAAAGGACCCGATAACCGGTGACATCACCGTTTCATTCAGGGGTGGAAAGGGACAACTGATGGTCAACGACATAAAGATAGAGGTGATATCCGGCACCGGCACACGGACAACCAAATACATTGACCTCAAAGCGGCAGGAGATAAGGAAGCAGTGTTCAGGGTGGATGATGGAGAGGCAACAAGGGGAGAGGACAGAGTGATTGCCACCGTGTCCTTCAACGATGGAACACGTTACAAGGTGTATGATACCTCTCTTACCCTGAGAGGGAATGCCTAACCAGACGATTCCTGAAATCTCATCCTTTTTTTCTGACCGTCCAGTGCAGAAGTACCCCCTCGTCAATAGGTATGGCGCTGGTGAGAACAAGAGCGGGGAAATCAGATGCTAAGAGAAAGCCCTCGCCATCAGCAGCGGTGGGTGCATCCGCCCCGCCGATGATCATGTTGCCAATACAGGTAAACAATTCATCTACCAGCCCTTCTGCAAAAAGAGATCCAATCAGCGTACCACCACCTTCCACCATAAGACGCTGAATCCCCAGGGTCCCGAGGTATTCCAGAAAGGATGTAAGGTCTACCTGTGTTTCCCCGTATACCTGAACATCAGCATGGGAGGAGAGCAGAGCTACCTTTGCAGGGTCTGCAGATGCAGATACCGCGATAATCCTTCTGCCGGGGCCCTTGTGGAGGATAGCCGCATCCACAGGCGTTCTTGCGTTGCTGTCAATGACCACACGGACAGGATTTTCATCACGCCCGCCGTCCACCCGCTCTTTTCTCAGGACAGCATCCTTAACGGTCAGCGAAGGGTCATCAGCCAGCACGGTCCCTATCCCTACCATAATCGCATCGCATTGTGACTTCATCTGATCAACACGCCTGAAATCAGCATCTCCGGATATTCTGACCTGCCTGCGTTCTTTCGTTGACAGTTTTCCATCTGCACTCATCGCCAGATTGACAAACACATGAGGGCGCATAGAGTAGGTTTATTCATGCCCGGATTTAGCCATATGGGTGTCAGATGGTATCAGAAACTATCAGATGGTGTCAGATGGTATCAGATGGTTCCGTTTCGCAGGCAATAAGGGACAGGGACAATGAATTGATGCAATAGCGCATCCCATCGGGTAAAGGTCCATCGTCAAAAACATGCCCCAGGTGTGCCTTGCACCGGCAGCAGAGCACCTCCGTGCGCAGCATTCCGTGAGACGTGTCCGGATGTAATGCGACATTACCAGGGGACACCGGACGGGAAAAACTCGGCCACCCCGTTTTCGAGACAAATTTATCATCGGAATGGAACAGGTGGGTTCCACAACAGGCGCATGCATACACCCCTTCAGTATCGCATTCTGTGTATATTCCGCTGAAGGGTCGTTCCGTCCCTGCCTTTCGCGCCACACGGAATACATCCGGAGGCAGGATTTTTTGCCATTCACTGTCTGTCCGGTGTATAAATACAGTACTGTACATCTCGCCTGCACATGCATCAAACAGCTGAAGAACATCATCCGGGTTCATGTGCATACCTATGGGTACCAGAAGAAATAGATTGCTGAGAGGTGAGTGAGGACGTGGTTTAATCCATTCCGGATGCATGAGGGATTTAAAAAAATGAAAGGGGTTTGAAAGGAACCTGAATGAGGGCTGAAATCGGTCAAAAATCAACGATGAATGTATGCCTCAGGCCGGATTTGAACCGGCGACAACCAGATCTTCAGTCTGGCGCTCTCCCAGTCTGAGCTACTAAGGCTTGAGGATTAGAATAGAACTACAAAAGAGATAAATCATTCTGTTTGATTTCGGGTAAACGACTTAGGATATTTATTCACCCACCCCCAAACAATATATCACTATCATGGGGAAGAAAAAGGGAAATTCAAACTCAAAGAGAGATAATCTGCTGAAAGCAGTTTCTGACCGAAAAACAACGATTGTTCATCTTTCACACAATGATCTTGACGCCGCAGGATGCGACGCGGTGCACCGGATGAGGTATGGCACCATATTTACCATATGGTCATCAGTTGGTTCCTTTCCATCATTCCTGCGTGACATCGGCGCACTGCCGGGGAAAGGGCATACGCTCTCCATCTCTGATCTTGGATACTGTACGGATGCAGATAAACTGGTAAAGATTGCCATACGAAACGGATGGATAATCAACTGGCGCGACCACCATCGATGGACAGACGAGGAACTTCTTTCGATTCAGAAAACCGGGGCAACCTGTCGGGTGGATACCACGCAGTGCGCAGCTGCAATATGCGCAGAAGATCTCATGCCGGGGGACGCAATTGCTGAAGACGTGGCCCGGGTTGTCTGTGATTATGATCTCTGGAAAAACCTTGATCCGCGTTCAAAAGTGCTGGGTCAGATCTGCACAAAAAGGGTCAACCTGAATCCCGTCCGCGATCGTCTGGTAAAAGGAATTATCACTGACGACTGGATCACAGAAGAATTCCGGACGATTGAAAAAGAACGTCAGGATGCAATAAAAAAGAGCATCAAAGGAATGAAAATAATTGAATCACGTTATCGGATTGCATTTGCTCCACTCTTTGGATATCCGAGTGAGACGGCCCATGAGATACGGGATATCTATCACACTGATATTGAAGTGATATACGGGAAAAATGGCAGATTTTCCATACGTTCAGCAGTCCCCATCAGCCACCTCATTGCACGCAAATTTTCCGGCGGAGGTCACCCCCCTGCGGCAGGCGGAACATTCAATATCACCCTGAAAGATAAGATATCACTTTTTTTCCTGAAAAAAGCCCGATGCTTCGATGAACTGGTTCAGGTGGCAGATACCGTCTGAGACAACAGAGGCCTCATCTCATCTCATCTCATCTCATCTCATCTCATCTCATCTCATCTCATCTCAT
>CAZFXY010000087.1:0-7460 GCA_964523185.1 uncultured Methanoculleus sp. | reverse complement strand
GATTCCGGCGATATTGAACAAACTTCCATGTTATTGTTATTGTTATTGTTATTGCCTGGGTTATTTTCACCATTTGGTTTTCCAAAAGTGGTTGAAAAGCAGAAAATTATTACGCGCCCCACGACGGTGATATTCATCGCCATATCTCCCATGTTGTTTTGGAGAACAGAGGAAAGGCTTTCGAATCCCACATATGAGTTGTTTCGGGCGATTCATCTATACAGATGACAGAACCCCAGGTATCAAAAGGCCCCACTTGTGTTATCCAAAACCTACTTCATCCGGACAACAAAGACACCACCCTGTTCTGGAGGAAGTACCCATGTCTGGTTTCTCGAGTGTTTGAGCCTTTTTTTTAAAATATCTCTGATGCTTTCATGAGAGATGGTACCGATATCCCCAAGGTCGACCACTTTTTTGGCCAATATTAACAGTCGTAGTAAACAACAAAAATAACCATCGGGTTGTTTTCTACAACTCAACGCAATGAGCTTTGCCTCAAAATCGCCACCATATTTTTGCTATATAACCGATCGGGCTTTTTGCTATGAAAGTCAAAATTCCAGACAGACTTTCATCGGTTTTTGTGCGATGTCCATTGGCATCATGCGGGTTTTACCTGAAAGAGCCACATCAGACCCTTCCTCGAGAAACCGTTTCTTAACCCGATAAATCTTTCGCATATTACTGTTGGGAACGCGGAATATGTCCCCGTTTATTGAACGGTTTGTCGGACAATCTCCCTCATCATACCCGAGAAGGACGAGTGCAGGCAATATTTTTGGAGATGAATGCTTGCCTATCGGACTAATCTCTGAAGGGGAGTCAGGTTCGTCGGGAGTAAGCGCTACAACAGATTTTCTCATTGATAAGGGTGTAAATTGCTCGTATTGCATTATTTTTGCGTCCGATTGTGTTAGACAGGTCAATAATCGTGACCGTAGATGTCTATGTGGACAAGTAAATCATGAAAAAAACGATTTTTGCCATTCTAACGGAAACAGGCAGAAAACCTACCGTCTTTGGTCGTGAGTATATACCAGATCCAGAAAATCCAAAGCGATCCAGAAATCCAAAGGGAAAAAGACAAAGTGGAGATGCTGTTTCACCAGGCGCCCATACAAATGTTTCCAGACATACAGGCAAATTTTTTACACATATTTTGACATTGTTATAATAGACACTTCATCCTTGCTGCATAGTCTCCAGAGACCTGGAAGGCCCACCCATGTAATCACTAAAGCACGAAGACGCTATCAGTTTCAAAACAGCTGCGTTAATTTTCCGTCCAATTTCAAACAGCTAATACCGTTAGAATCACACAATACACTCAAAACCACAATGAGTGAATGAACCCGTTTTTGAGGCCCAGTACATCATGCAACCCTAACAATATAGGGTTATAAACATAAAATATTTGATTTTGCTCTGATTTTTCACTAAATATTCAACACGTTCATACCAAAATCTGCGCTCATGCATTTTTTAGCTAAAATGCCAAATATAATGGACACATAAAGTAATGTACAAATTCTCAATATAAACATAATTATGTTTATTTTCGCATTTGGATTCACCAAGTATTCCTCAAAGATAACGTCAACTATATATATGCAAAAAATAAAATTTCATTTGTTCAAGGTGAAGAAATGGAATTAAAATACGTACAGACCACCTGCCCGTACTGCGGAACAGGTTGTACTTTAAACCTTGTCGTCAAAGACGGAAAGGTAGTTGGAACATCCCCATATTACCGCTCTCCGGTCAATGAGGGGAAAGTATGCCCCAAAGGAACCTATGCCTGGCAGTTTATTAACAACAAAGATCGTCTGAAGACCCCACTTATTAAAAAAGACGGGAAATTTGTTGAAGCCACATGGGACGAAGCCTATGACCTGATTGCTGAGAAATTTAAAGGGTTCAAGCCTGACGAGTGCGCTGTTCTTTCATCAGCCCGTTGTTCCAATGAGGACAATTATGCATTGATGAAATTCGCACGTGGCACCCTTAAGACACGACACATTGACCATTGCGCACGTCTTTGCCATGCATCCACAGTCGCAGGCCTTGCTGCAGCATTTGGCTCAGGTGCAATGACAAACTCGATTCCTGACATCAGCGAGTCAGAGTGCATCTTTTGTCTTGGCAGCAACACATTTGAACAGCATCCACTTATCGGCCGTCAGATGATGGTGGCAAAGAAAGCCGGTGCAAAGATCATTTATGCTGACCCACGGTTTACCCCGACTGCTCGTCAGGCCGACCTTTACATGCAGTTCTATAGCGGCGGCGACGTTGCCATTCTCAACTGTATGATGGGAGAGATCATTAGAAACGGATGGGAAGACAAGGAATTTATTGAGAAGAGAACCAAGAACTATGAAGATCTCAAAAAGACCGTCCTGCAGGAAAGATACACCCCTGAAAAGGTAGGTGAACTTGTTGGTGTCCCTCCAGAGTCCCTGAAGACCGCTGCAGAATGGTTTGGCAAAGCAAAAAGTGCAACCCTTCTCTATTCAATGGGTCTCACCCAGCACACCGTAGGTGTCGACAATGTCAAGTCAACGGCAAACCTGCTGATGCTTACCGGCAATATTGGTGTTCGCGGCGGCGGCGTCAATGCACTGCGTGGACAGAACAATGTGCAGGGTTCCTGCGACATGGGTGCACTTCCCAATGTATTCACAGGATACCAGAAAGTCACCGACGGTCCGTCACACAAAAAGTTCTCAGATGCATGGGGATTCCCTGATGGCATTGCAGAGCCAAAGAATGGTTATGAGCTCACCACGATGTTCAACCTCATGCATGACAATCCAGGTGAACTGAAGGCCATGTATCTCATGGGTGAGAACCCACTGCTTTCAGAACCCGATCTCAACCATGTTGAACAAGCTATCCAGACGCTTGATTTCCTTGTAGTGCAGGACATATTCTTTACCGAGACATGTGCATATGCAGACGTCGTTTTGCCTGCAACCTGTTTTGCTGAGAAAGACGGTTGCCAGACCAACACAGAACGCCGTGTCCAGCGCTTTAGAAAAGCACAGGAACCACCCGGTGAAGCAAAAGAAGACTGGCAGATTCTCGCTGAAATCAGTGCACGGATGGGCTATGCAGACCAATTCCCATACACCTGTGCAGAAGATATTTTCAATGAAATAGCCGAGCTCACCCCATCCTATCATGGTATGAGCTATGAGCGAATCAGCACACCTGAAGCACTTCACTGGCCCTGCCCCACAAAAGAACACCCGGGGACGCCTATACTACACACCGAGAGATTTGCGCATCCTGACGGACTTGGGGTATTCCATTCTGTCGAATGGAAGCCACCCGCAGAAGTTCCTTGTGAAGAGTACCCATACCGCTTTACCACCGGTCGTATCATCTGGCATTATCACACCGGCACAATGACCCGCCGGTCAACGGCCCTTGATGACGAGGTAAAAACAGGCTGGATTGAAATCAATGCAGAAGATGCAAAGGATCTGAACATTGAAAATGGTGAGAGGGTAAAAGTCACTTCCAGAAGAGGAGAACTTGTGGTTGGTGCAAAGGTGATGGAAAACATCAAGCAGGGAGTCATGTTTATGCCATTCCACTTTGTAGAGTGTGCGGCAAACCGACTGACACACAATGCCCTTGATCCAATCGCAAAGATCCCGGAGTTTAAGGCATGTGCTGTAAAGGTTGAAAAAATCGTGGAGGCCTGAGACATGGTAGCAAATGGCGACATGATATACGCATGGTCAAATGATGCAGAGATATTAAAAAGAGGAGAATGTGGCGGTGCTGTCACAGCTCTTCTGAAATATGCTCTGGAAAGCAAGATGGTGGACGCTGTCCTTGCAGTAAAGAAGGGGCAGGACATCTATGATGCAGTCCCAACGCTGATTACAGACCCTGAGCTGGTTGCAGAATGTGCCGGATCACTCCACTGTGGTACACTGCTGATGTCCAAGATCTTCATGCAGTACCTTGATGGTGCACGGGACAAGAAGATTGCCGTCACCCTTAAGGGCTGCGATGCAAAAGCCATGTATGAACTGGCAAAGAGAAACCAGATCAATCTGGACAACGTCATCATGGTAGGCCTCAACTGTGGTGGCTCAGTCAGCCCCATGACTGCCAGAAGAATGATCGCAGATAAGTTTGGAGTGGATCCCGACACGGTTACCAAAGAAGAGATCGACAAAGGCCAGTTTATCATCGAATACGCGGATGGCCACAAAGGCATATCCATGGATGAACTCGAAGAGGAAGGATATGGCCGGCGTCTGAACTGCCAGCGATGCAAAACAAAGATTCCACGACAGTGCGATATCGCATGTGGTAACTGGGGAGTCATTGGAGAGAAGGCAGGAAAGGCAACTTTCATCGAAGTATGCAGTGATAAGGGTGCCGACCTGATAACCAAGGCAGAAAACGCAGGCGCAATTGGAACAGCAGCTCCAATCCCCAAAGGTCTTGAAATCCGCGGAAAAATTGAGGCCTCTATGCACAAACTTGCTGACAAAAGTCGTCTGGCCCAGTTTGGAAGCCTCGGAGAAGGCGAAGATCGGCTCAAATACATAATGGACGAAACTTCAAAGTGTATCAAATGCTACCAATGTATTGAAGCATGCCCGATCTGCTACTGTAAAGAATGTAGCACAAAGAAATCACATCTTGTTCCAAGAGGACAGGTTCCACCGCCCTTCATGTTCCATCTGATCCGCTACTCACATATTGCGGATTCCTGTATTAACTGTGGGCAATGCGAAGAACGCTGTGCAATGGACATTCCAAACTCTCTGTTCATGCACTCAATTCAGGTTGAGATGGAGAGTATGTTCGGGTTTGTCCCTGGTGTGAACATGGATCTGCCAGTGCTTGCACTTGTTGAAGAAACAGAAGAAAGGGAGCGTCTTGCCTCAACAGGCACCGATCAGATATACGACATATTCAAAAAATGAGAGCATGCGAAATCACGCCTGATGTCTATATAAATCTGCCAATTTACCCGCTAAGAGGCTGAAATGGCTGATTTGTCTAACCTCTAACCTCAGGCACCGACATACTCTACAACATATTTCAAAACAGAGAATAGCAACACTATTCTCAGACTTTTTTTGCGTCCTGCCCCGGCGGGCATGTCATTACATTTTATCGAAGATATTGATTGTACACGGGGTAAGACTCACTCATCCCCTATACATTTGATCATAGTTAACCACTATTCAAACACTCGACCAAAGGAGATCGTGGAATTTCCACCAATAATCACACAATATTGCATTTCAATCATAATCCATATATAGCAATGAATAAAAAACACTCCTTGTTAGAGGTTTAACAATGGAATTTAAGTACGTACCTACAACCTGTCCATATTGCGGGACGGGGTGTTCGTTCAATCTCGTTGTAAAAGACGGAAAAGTCGTTGGGACTGCACCATTCCAGCGCTCACCCGTTAATGAAGGCAAGGTTTGCCCAAAAGGCTCCTATGCACACGAGTTTGTGAATGCACCCGACCGTCTTAAGACACCTGTCATTAAGAAGGATGGCAAGTTTGTCGAAGCAACCTGGGAAGAGGCCTACAAACTAATTGCAAGCAAATTAAGTAAGTATTCTGGTGAAGAAATAGCTGTGATCGGCTGTGCACGTGCATCCAATGAGGATAACTACGCATTGCAGAAATTTGCACGCTGTGTTTTGCAGACGCCAAATGTTGACCATTGTGCACGTCTGTGCCATGCATCCACAGTTGCAGGTCTTGCACAGATCTTCGGCTCCGGTGCGATGACAAACTCAGTAAGCGATCTTGCAGATACCGACTGTGCATTCATTATCGGTAGTAACAACTTTGAGGCGCACCCACTTGCCGGCCGCAGGCTTATGCAGGCAAAGGCGAAAGGTGCAAAGATTATTGTATGTGATCCACGCCGCACACCTACCGCAAAGCAGGCACATCTTCACATCCAGCACTACTCCGGTACAGATATCGCCCTCCTGAACGGGATGATGCAGTATATCATCAAGAACGGAAGGGAAAACAAGGAATTTATTGAGAACCGGACTCTTGGATATGAGGACTTCAAGGCCTGCGTCATGCAGGAAAAATATAATCTTGAAAATGTCTCCAAGATCACCGGAGTACCTGCAGAAGACATCAAGACCGCATGTCAGTGGATTCATGAGGCAGACAAGACCTCTGCGGTATATACCCTTGGTATCACCCAGCACACCGTTGGTGTGGACAATGTCCGTTCAGTCGGTTTTCTGCAGATGCTCACCGGTAATTTGGGCAAGCCCGGCAATGGTGTGAACCCGCTGCGTGGACAGAATAATGTGCAGGGTGCCTGTGATATGGGTGTTCTTCCCAATGTCTTCCCAGGATACCAGAAGGTCACGGATCCGGTATCCGTAAAGAAATTTGAGGACGCCTGGGGATGCAAGGTTCCCGCAAAGGTGGGTATCACCATTCCACAGATGTTTGAGACCTTCGATGAAGAACCCGACAAACTCAAGGCAATGTACCTGATGGGTGAAAACCCAATTATCTCGGACCCTGATATCGCACATATCGACAGGGCTCTGAAGAATATGGAATTCCTGGTTGTTCAGGATATATTCCTTACCGAAACTGCACAATATGCGGATGTTGTTCTGCCTGCTACCTGCTATGCAGAAAAGGATGGTACACAGACCAACACTGAACGCCGTGTTCAGAAATGGAGAGAGGCACAGAAAGGTCCGGGTATAGCGAAGCACGACTGGCAAATTATTGCTGAGCTTGCTGCTGAGATGGGTCATGCGGACAAGTTCCCATGGAAGAATGCATCTGAAGTCTTCGATGAGATGGCTGCACTCACACCACAGTACAGTGGTATGGACTATGACCGTATTGATGCACAAGGGCTCCAGTGGCCGTGCCCAACAAAAGATCACCCTGGAACAAAGGTACTTCACTCAGAGAGATTCAATGGAATGCCGGAAGGAAAGGCAGCATTTTCACCCATTGAACACCGTCCACCTGCAGAAGTGACCGATGAGGAGTATCCATTCATCCTTACCACCGGTGCAACAATCTGGCACTGGCCATCCGGTACCATGACCCGGCGTTCGAAGAGTCTTAACCTCGACTGTCCAACAGGCTGGATTGAGATCCACCCGGAAGATGCAAAGGAATTCAATCTGAGAACCGGAGATATTGTCACCGCATACTCACGCAGGGGAGAAGTAAATGTTCCGGCAAAGGTCACTCCTGACATTAAGAAGGGCGTTATGTTCATGCCATTCCACTTCTGGGAATGCAGAGCAAACTGGATAACCAACACACCCTGTGACCCGGTTTCAGGAACTCCTGAGTATAAAGTCTGTGCAATAAATATTAAGATTCCAAAGGAGGCCTGAGAACAATGGCAGCAAAAGGTGACATGGTCTATGCATGGTCTACAGATGAAGATATGCTGGCA
>CAZFXY010000086.1:0-7554 GCA_964523185.1 uncultured Methanoculleus sp. | reverse complement strand
AGGTGCGGGCCAGTTTCAGGAGGGACCAGTCACGGGAGAACTGCCCTTTCGTCATCCATGAATCACCTTTGCATATATCCTGCCCATATCAGCATCATCCCCAAATATATCCCGACCATTTCAGCACCATCTCCTTATCATCATCTCTGCTTTATCCTCGCAACACAGAGAAGATCATCACACCGATGCCGATTAATTCAAGAATCCGGGATGATACTTCACCCCAGTAGGTGACTGAGAGTTCAGGCTGTAGCAGCTGTACGAAATCCGGAAGCACAATGCCTATGACAAGCGTAAAAAGGCCAATCGTAAAATACAGCAGCGTCGGCTGCTTGATGACCGTATAGGCATCATAGATGATGATGATCAATGCTCCACCCAAAATCAGGGTGATTATCGCCAGGATTTGCTGAATGATGATAAATTGTGACTCAATCATAACGGCGGACACTCCAGTTCTGTTCTTTGATTCGTTTCACGGTAATAAAGGGTTTAATCTCTTTCACCCCTGCAAAGCGGGACAAGGGGATGAGAATATCAGTTTTCAGACTTGTGATGGACGCGATGACCACCTTTACCATGAAATCACTCGGCTCCAGTGTCTCATACAGTTCAAGGACGGCTTCGTGGTTAGCAAGAAAGGACGCCACCTCGTCCTTTTCATCCGGTGAGACGGTGAAGGTCAGAAATGCAACAAGACTTTCTGCAAAATAATCCGGGTTAATATTAATGGTAAACCCGGCGATCACCCCCGCTGTTTTTAGTTTTTCAATCCGTTTAAACACCGTTGATGGCGCAATATCCAGCTGACTCCCCAGTTCAGCCATCGATATTCTGCCATCCCTGGCAAGTCCTTTCAATATAGCGTGGTCGATATCGTCCATACGTTCCCCCAAATTCCTGATATTGAATATTTATTCATACAGGCGATAAAGATTGTGCAATTATTTTCTGGTATACAGAAAATGGTGAATAATGTTCATTGATGGATTGTTTTCCGGGCCCTCGTTTTTTTCAGGCAGGCCAGCAAAAAGGAAGGTAAAGAGAGATAAACGGGATCGTGGAAGAGGTAAATATCGTATCTGACCGGATTGTGAGGTGCACTTCTTCCACGGGAACACCATAACGGTGAGGCACACTCCCCCTGAGAATACCATAAGGGTGGGGCACAGTCCCCCTGAGAATACCATAAGGGTGAGGCACAGTCCCCCTGAGAATACCACAAGGGTGAGGCACAGTCCCCCTGAGAATACCACAAGGGTGGGGCACAGTTTCCCTGAGAATACCACAAGGGTGAGGCACACTCCCCCTGAGAATACCACAAGGGTGGGGCACAGTTTCCCTGAGAATACCACAAGGGTGAGGCGCAAAAGTCCTTCCCTTCTCCCGTTTTAATCAAAAAACAAAAAAGGAAAAACAAAAAAAGAGATTAATGACGTCTGAAAAGGAGCGCTGCTGCACCAAGGCCGGTCAGAAGGGTAACGACACCTGCCGGGGTCCCCTGTGGGGGAGTAACTGTTGTTGCTGCCACTGTCTCTTCTCCTGTTTCAGAGGGCACCACAGGATCTGCCGGGCTTTCCGTCACCGGTTTAGAGATTGGTGTTTCGGCGGGGACTGGCGTGTCGGCAGGCACTGCCACTGCCCCTGCCCCTGCCCCTGTGCCAACGGCGAAGTATGAAAAGCCGGGCGAGACTGCACGATACACGATAGTATTTGCCCCTTCACTGACAATTTCCGTCGGAAGTGGCATCCACACCCCGTCATGGAAACGCCAGAGGACAACATCTGCCGGAGTAAGTCCCTGTGCGGTCAGCCATGCGGTGGGAACATCGAACGTGAAGGTCGCTTCACCAATGGCAGTATTGGTGGTGTGGATGAGGTCTGCCTCCAGATACTGGTAGACAGGACCGCTGAGTCCCTCCGGCCCTGTCTGTACGGGACCAATCGTGACTACCATCATGGTAATCTGTCCTGCTGCAGTGATGGTGACACCGGTCACTGCCGTCCCGGAAAACTGCATCTCCACTGCATCACCAGCATTCAGATTCCCGGCAGCGCTGACATGCCCGCTATCGGCGCCGTTGCCACCGTCAGAGTATGCGTCTGTGTCCCCCACAAAGGTGTAGGCATCCAATGGTGACATCAGGGGGTAGGTGTCATTGAACCCGTCGCCGATAAAGGGCGTGTCCCCGATACCGTCACCATTGAGATCTGTACCATTGTACGCCGCTCCCCAGTAGTTGCCCATCGGAGAGGTCTGTTTCCACATGTGCTCTCCGTAGAGGTAGGTGAGGGGGGAGGGGGTATTCCAGAGGATGTCATGAGAAGACGATACGGCAGCACTGTTGTTGACAAACGAGTTGAGAGATACGATACAATTATTTGAAAAATCGGTCTTAAGTCCACTCTTGGTATTATTGGATGCGGTACATTCCGAGATATGACCGTTCTTTGAATTATGTATGATAAATCCGTAATTATTTAATGATGCGGTGCATTCCGAGATATGACAGTTCTCTGAATTATATACGATAAATCCGTAATTATTTACTGATGCGGTGCAGTTCCGGACGGTGCAGTTTTCGCTCGAATCCAGTTCGATGCCATACCTTCCATTTTCCCGCATCGTGCAGTCCGTGATGAGATTGTTATCAGAAAACCGACTCGATAACCAAATACTGTTATTTTGCCCGATACAACCCTGGATTGTGCTTTCAGAACAACTTTCCAGATATATGCCACAGTAATTTTCCGTAGCCCTGATCGAATCAAGAGCGATGTCTGTGCTGGTGCTGATCATGATGCCCAAATTGTTGTCAGTGAGTGTCAGGTCACGGATGTCAAGTCCGGAGCATTTCAGGATACAGACACCGGCGTATTCATTTGAGAGGGTGAGGTCATGAATATCAAGTCCGGTACAGTTGATGGCATAGAGTATTCCGGCATCGGCGAAATCCCCTTTAGGGTTTGCAGTTGCGTTCAGAAGATAATAGATGGATTTTCCGTTGACCGTGTTACTCGTATCAATGGAATGGTAATAATTCGCGTCTTCCCACCCTTCAATATTGAAATTGTATTCGTTGTCGTCCATGGCATTTCCGGTCAGTGTGCAGTGCTTTGACTTGTACAGATGTATGCCCAGATTCCCATTCTCCGTTGCTCTGCAATTGTCTGCCTCAATGGCTGAGCAATCATAGAGGTATATACCGTCCCATCTGTTTCTGGAGGTGTCACAGGTGTCAATCCTGATGTCCGATGACGTTTCAAGCAAGATACCATATTCATTCTCTTCTGTTGTCACATCGGTGATGACAGATGAGGTGGTATTCAGGAAGTAGATGCCAAATTTATTGCCTGAAAGGGCAAGGTCATGGATGTCGAGTCCGCTGCAGCCGACTGCAAAAATAGTACCTGCATTAACAAAATCCTCTTCCGGGTTTTCTGTGGCACCCTGAAGGTAATATATTGGTTTTCCGTCTACCGTGTTGCTCGTGTCGATGGAATGGGTATACTCGGTATCAATACGACCTTCAATATTGAAGTTGTAGAGATTTCCATCCATAGAATTATTCATGAGGGTGCAGTTCTCTGAATAGGAGAGATACATTCCATACGTGTTTCCGCTGGCACTGCAGTTGGTAAGCTGTGCAGAGGACGTCTCACCAATGATGAACCCTCCTCTGTTATTGCTGTTCGCCTGGCATCCGGTAAGGCTGACACCAGGATATCCGGATGTGGCATAGGTGCCAACTTCTCCTTTTTCTGAAATACTCATCTCCTGTTCATTTTCCAGGGGCATGTACATAGGAATCAGGGAATTCGTTCTCAGCATAGGATCGTCATGCATACCTGTGGTGTCAGCCTCAGACAGATACTCAATGACATTGGAATGAGATGACAGGGCAGTCGCATCCGTGCAGGCTTCCGGATTATTGACACATTGTGGGCGATAGATTCGGATTCCATTCCCTGCATTATCATTGGCGATGCAATCGGTGAGCGTGCTGCCCGGACTGTTTATTACTGAGATACCATTACCATTCCCATTGGCTTTGCAATCGGTGAGCGTGCTGCCTGAACTATCTTCGATATATATTCCAAGCCCGGTATTCGACAGAGCACTGCATCCCATGAGGGTGGTGTTTTTTGAATCATGGATAACGATCCCTTCAAATGTGTTTTCCCGTGCTGTGAGGTTAATGAGTGTGGCATTGTTTGCCTCAACACAGATGCCCGCATCCCAAAATGAGTCTTCACCCGCACCGGTCAGCTCAATATCTTCAACGGTCACGCCATTTGCATTGACCAAGAGGGCAGTGCCGTTCCCGCAGGCATCAATTACCGGGAAACCGTCTCCCGTGTCTCTTCCCCGCAGGGTAATTGTTGTATTAAGGACGACGTTCTCACGGTATGTGCCGCTCTCCACAATGACCGTGTCACCAGCACGGGCGGCATTCACCGCTGACTGGATGGTGTCATAATTCGTCGGCACCAGGAAAGCATCGGTGGTGAAGGCCTTGATGCAGACATTGGTATCAGCAAAGGACGTGGTGAGGTCATCCCATTTGTCACCGTCTTCACTCACATAGCTCTGACCGGGAAGGGCAGTTGCTTTACCTGAATAACCATCGACAGGTCGCTCCACCACAAGGGGACGTATATCGGTGGGTGCGGTGACTTTCAGCACAACAGAGAATGTCTGCCCTGGTGAGAGAGAGACGGATTCCAAAAGGGGAATCGTGTGGTAGCCTGGCAGGTCAGCGCTACCGGATACCCATGCGACCGGCCCGGCATCGTTGCCCGGCGGGGTGTCGATATCACGGAAGACAGCGGCGACATATTCGGTGCCGGGCTCTGTGGTATAGAAACTCACTGCCCGCAGGTCTTCATCACTATCGGCGGTGAAGACATTTGCTCCGTAGCATGTTGTGTTAGTATAGCCAATACGGCTCGTCCATCCGAGGGGATCATACTGGTAGATAGTGTTTAGTCGGCCGACCGGCTCAGCGGTGAAGAGGACGGAGGCATATCCCTCAGTATCA
Organism: uncultured Methanoculleus sp.; assembly: GCA_964523185.1. Classification (GTDB taxonomy): domain Archaea; phylum Halobacteriota; class Methanomicrobia; order Methanomicrobiales; family Methanomicrobiaceae; genus Methanogenium. The sequence continues at coordinate 2,512 of CAZFXY010000086.1, read as the reverse complement.
AATGATGAATCATAATACGAGATGTATAGGAATCCTTCATCGCAGGCAGTCGTTCCCCAGCTGTTCTTGATGATGAAGGCACCATCACCGGGAGGAGTCACCGTAAAGTTTGCTGCGGGATAGTCGTCGTTCCAGCCGGCCAGGGTCACTGCATGGCCGCCGTCGGAGATGTATCCTTCGGGCGGGAGGTAGTAATTCGTCGCATTGTGGTAGTCGGTTACGTCCTGTCCAAAGCAGGAGAGATTGACATTAAATGCGACATGTATGGCTCCTTTTTCATAGACGGTTTGTTTCAGCAGGTCATTGTCCTGGCTGTTTTTCCGTGGTGGCAGCCAGCTGACGTTCTGAACGTGAACCTCCGGTGGAAATGTGGAGGATTCTGTGGAGGGTATCGGCAAAAGATAGGGGTCGTCCGCTTCATTCACCGGACCGCTCCACCGGGCAAGATAGGCGGTGGACATCGGGGCGTCTCCTCCATTACAATGCCCATAATCAAAGCTATCCTGATAGGGGCTGGAGCAGAGGTTATTCATGTTGCTCTCGGAAAAATCCCATGAGACTCCGGTATCCGTTAAAAGCGTCGACTCCAGTGAGCCGTATGCCGCAAATGCCCAGCATGAGCCACATTTCCCCTGGTCACGGACCGGGGTGAGCCGTCCCTCATCGCGGAGATTGAAGTATGACGGCAGGGGTGCTGCATCTGCACAGATACCCACTGCATTTGCTGTATTTGCTGCACGTACGTTAGATCTGTCCTGTTCACCAGATGGCCAGTAAGGGGTTGACGGTGCAGGAATGATGCCGCCGGAGAAAACCTGTTTTGTCGTTGCATTTTCAGAATTGGTGTCTATACATGCTATTTCTACAGCCGTTCCATGCTCTTCGTCAAAATATTTTTCAAAATAGTTGATGAAGTCAGGGTTGAGCGGGGCGGCACTGAGCTCTGCGGCACCCGCTGCCTGCACGAGGGACAGGGCAACGAATGCACAGAGGAGAATGGATATCACTGATTTCAATTGCAATTTCGTTAATTTCATAAATTCACCTGAATGGATATATAATAAAAATCAGAACGCAGAAACGGTTAATGATTGTGAAATAACCAGAAAAATATATTGCACAATTCTTCACTCCGTACTACGTTGATTCAAAAAACCCGTTATGACGTTCTAATAGGGTGAAATCTTTTGATCATGTCATATGTATGAACAAAAACAAGATCAGGGGGACGCCTGGTCATTCCCCTGTGACCTCTGTCCTCTGATGGGGTGAAGAGATCATATACAGAAGAGATGAGGAAGGAAGGGACAGGGAAAAGAGGAATAAAAAAGATCCTTCCTTTTCTGTTTCTGATGTTTTACGTGTATCCGGCACCTCTATTCCGTTACCGATTTCGGATTTGGGAAATCATTTCCGGAAAACCCGCTCCCCCAACAAACCCGCCCGGATTCACCATCCGTCTCCCGGAACAGGCGGGCACTGCATCCCGGATGGCATCTGTTACAAACACCTTCCCCTTTCGGCATGCATCCGACAGTGTTTCACCCCGCACCAGATATGCCGTGATGGCCGCAGCAAGACAGCACCCGGAGCCGTGCACATCATAGGGATAGCGCGGGCCGTCAATCACGAAGCACTCATCCGCACTGAGAAACACATCCGGGGACGTCTCTTTATTTGCCGTGAGATGCCCGCCTTTGATAAGCACCGCCTCTGCCCCCATGGCAAGCAGTTCTCTTCCGGCCTCAGTCATCTCTGCAATGCTGGTGATGTCATGTACGCCAGCCGGTGTGCCACATTCTCTGCCGGTCAAAGCACACAATTCCGGGATATTCGGCGTGACGAGTCTCGCACGTGGAATAAGAAGTTCGCACAGCGCAGACAGACTTTCGGAAGACGAAAGGCGCTTTCCGGATGTGGCCACCATCACCGGATCGAGCACCAAAGAAATATCTCCGGGGAGATGCTCTGCAACGGTCATGATCGTAGCAGCATCAGGGAGCATCCCGGTTTTCACTGCCGTGATGGCGAAATCCTGAAACACCGCCTCCATCTGAAGAGAAAGCGTATGCATATCGACGGCAAGACTCGCACAAACGTCTAAGGTATTCTGGGCGGTAACCGCGGTCACCACCGTACAGCCCCACACGCCAAGAGCGGTAAATGTCTTTATATCAGCCTGAATCCCGGCCCCCCCGCCGGAATCCGAGCCGGCAATCGTACAGGCACAGGGTATCTCTGATCGGGTCATCCGTGGTCGTGTCATCTCTGGCCACGTCATCTGCGATGATGTCATCTGCACAGTATGTGTTTCGAATACGATTCAAGGTTCTGCCGGTTTTATGTGGGCGGGTGAACAACACTCCTCTATGGATATTGAAGAGCTGACACGGAAGTGCCTGTCAGCAGGAACCGATGAAGAGACCTGTGCTCTGCATCTCCGGGATCAGATTCTTACGATGAAGCCGAAGGCTTCATCCGACTACGCCCTTAAGATGGCCCGTGCCGTGGT
>CAZFXY010000085.1:0-7684 GCA_964523185.1 uncultured Methanoculleus sp. | reverse complement strand
ATGGAAAGATGCATACCGCGAAACGAGATGGTGCCCGCGTTCTGCCGCTGGCCAGTCCGGTAGGCGTTACATACACCGGCGCCGAGGATGCTAATTTTTGGGTAACTGAAATAAAAAGATGCCCGTTATCGTTGCCCGCCAGCACAAGAAGCCCATTCCTGCGCTGGCGTTACGGACCTGACCGAAGGCGGGGAGAAAAATGAGAGCACCACTGCCACATGCACAATCTTCTGCGGCGGGAAAAGGGCAGATTTCTTCCATTTCATGCAGGGTGGGCAAATCTCCGTCATTTCATCGGGAAGAAGGTGCCCCGGGGTATCCGGATCACCGGGGGGTCTTTTTATCACTCAGGATATCGCTGACCATTTTTACGGCACAGAGATCTCCGCACATCGAGCAGGTATCAATGTCTCCGTCCCGTTCATGAATACGTCGTGCATGTTCCGGGAACATGGCAAGAGAGAACTGGCGTTCCCAGTCCAAAGCACGGCGGGCATCAGCCATCTGTCGTTCCCCTTCGGTGAGCCATTTTTCCGGCCGGCGGGTGGTGTCCCCGACATGTGCGGCAAGTTTTGCCACCCGGGTCCCTTCCTCGATATCTGCCACATCCGGCAAAGCGAGGTGTTCGGCGGGAGATACCATACAGAGGAAATCTGCACCGGCCATCGCGGCAATAGACCCGCCGATGGCAGCAGAGACATGGTCATATCCGGGGACGATATCCGTCACGAGCGGCCCGAGGAGATACAGCGGGGCCTGATCGGTGAGTTCTTTTATCATCTTCACATTGTAGGTAATCTGGTCGACCGGCATGTGACCCGGCCCCTCGATCATCCGCTGGACACCCTGTTCCTGTGCCCGTGCCGCAAGGGTGCCGAGGGTGAGATACTCCACCGTCTTTGCCTGCCGCCCGGCATCGACAACCGCACCGGGACGCATCCCGTCTCCAAGGGAGATACATACGTCCTCCTCTCTGAGAATCTCCATCAGGTAGTCATACTCTGTATAAAGGGGATTCTCCTCACCTGTCGCGTCCATCATCGCCAGATGAAAGGAACCGCCCCGTGAGACAACACCCATCACCCGCGGATCACGCCGCAGAGAGGCAAAGGCCTCACGGTTAACTCCACAGTGAAGGGTGAGAAAGTCCACCCCGTCACGACAGTGATCGCGGATGGTGTTAAAGAGGAGGTCTGCGGTGATATCCGAGGCACTGCCGGCACGGCGCACCGCATCATAAATAGGCACGGTGCCGACGGTGGTATTCAGCCCGAGGATACTCTGGCGTATTGCCCGGAGATCGCCCCCGGTGGAGAGGTCCATCAATGCGTCCGCACCGTTTGCCAGCGCCGCTTCTCCCTTCTTTAATTCAAGTGCCGGGTCACACCGGACACCGGAGGTCCCGATGTTCACATTTACTTTTACCCGGCACCCGGACCCAATGGCGCAGAGACGGTGTTCACGTTGTGGATTTGCCGGAACAACGATACGTCCCCGCACGACATCACGTGCCATCTTTCGCCCATCGAGTCCCTCTTTTCGGGCCAGTGCCTCGATTTCATCCGGCACTCCGGAGAGGCACTCCCTGATAAGGGTCTGCATAACAACCATTTGGTAGTGCATCCTTATTATCTTGCATGCAGGTGAGATGGATTCCGGGAGAAGGCTACTGGGCAAACGCCTATATCTGCGGAGAAGTGCTTGTAGATGCGGGGATAACCCCAATGCAGGTGGAGGCCTATGCCTCAGAGATAACAACGATTGTGCTGACGCACTGTCATTATGACCACATCGCACACGCCCAGCACATCGCCCATATGTGTGATGCAGATGTGTTCATCCACGAGGCCGACGAACCTCCCCTGGCGTATGGGCGTGCAGAAACAACGCTCTCGGTGATGTTCGGGGAGCGCTCTCCCGCTGTTGCGCTGGCAGGCACCCTCAAGGACGGCGATACGATCGGCGGCCTGAAGGTGCTGCACACGCCCGGTCACACACCGGGATCCATTTGTCTCTGGGAAGCGGAGGGTGAAAATCTCATCTCCGGCGACACGGTCTTTGCCGATGGGGGGGTGGGGCGCACCGACTTTCCCGGGGGTTCACAGGAAGCTCTCATCCGCTCCCTCGATCGACTGGCAGCATATGATGTGCAGGGACTCTGGCCGGGCCACGGAATGCCGGTAAAAGAGAATGGATACCGCCATATCGAAGCGGCACGCCGGATGATCGGCTATTACTGAAGAAAGAGCAGAAAACAACCGAAAAAAGACGGAAGAATAAAGGCAGACGGCAGCGATGACAGAGAAAGGTATCTACTGTCTCATCCTGAAGACCGGCGGGGCAGCACTTCCGGTGGGTGCACTGGGTGAGATTACATTTCCCGCCGGGTGGTACATCTATGTGGGCTCGGCATTAGGCACAGAAGGGCTTGCACGGGTGCAGCGTCATATTCGCGTGCATCAGAGGCAAGCAGACCACCGGTCACGGTGGCACATTGACCGCCTGCTTACCGACAGCCGATTTCTGCTCACGACAGCGGTCTGCGGTGAGACTACAGACCGACTGGAGTGCACCCTTGCCCACCTGCTCGGAGAACAGGGCGTCCGGGGATTCGGGTGCAGCGACTGCCGGTGCATTACCCATCTGCTGCACCGGGACGAGGAGCCACAGGCAGAATGCTGCCGTGCCCTCAACGACTGCGGGTGCAAACCGGTGGTGATCCCGGTCCCGTTCCAAAACAAACAATCGTATAGTTAAGACACAACACTCAAATACGTTGAATTCGACCTACCTGTATGAAAGTTCTGGGAATCTCAGGGAGCATGCAACCAAACGGGAATACTGCATATCTTGTCAAGAAGATCCTTGAAGAAGTAACGAAAGCAAACGCAGAGGCGACCTGTGAATTTGTTTCACTGGGAGGCCACCACATCACCCCGTGTACCGGATGCCTCCAGTGCCGGGAGAAAAAAGAGTGCACCATCACCAATGATGACTGGGCAGCAGTCGCTGAGAAGATGGTGGAGTGCGATGTGCTGGTCATCGGCAGTCCGGTCTACTACTACGATGTTTGCGGACAGATAAAGAACTTCATTGATCGGACATACTCCCTCTGGCATGACCGCAGGCTTTCCGGGAAATATGTTGTCAGCGTTGCCGTGAACGGTGACAGCGGGGCCGGCCGTGCTCTTGAAACCCTTGAAGGATTCGCGAATGCCCACGAGTTCACCTATGCAGGTTCGGTCTCCGGCAAGGCGTTTTTGCCGGGTGAGATCGCCAATGACAAGGCAGCATGTGAGGCTGCAGTCAAAGTCGGGCAGAAGATTGCCACCCTGGGATAATGTTACGTTGGTGGGCAACCACCTATCTTTTTTTGTACACCACATATCGTGAGATGTAAACCTACAGAGCACCCAGATACTCTTATGTATTACCGGAGGCCCTGAACATGACCACAGAGAGACACACTGAAATACCGGTTCTGCCGGGCGAAAAACTAAAGGAGTGCCTCCGGTTTTTTGCTACACGCGCAACAGAAGACCCATTCTCTGCAATCCTGTGTGTGCCAACAATACGCCTCGCCTCCACTCTCCGTGACCGGATGAACAGAGAGGGTATCCCTCATATCCCTGCCCTCGCAGGAACGCCCACTGACGTGGCAAAAGCCATTCTCTCCCATACTGCACCCGATCTGCGCATCATTCCCGCAGAGGAGGCTCGGGTCATCCTGCACCAGACTATCCGGGCCCACCCGAACCGGGGCATTCTTACCCCGGGAGGAAAGGAGGGGGGTCAGCGCCTTGTTCAGGATCTCTTCCGGCTTTTTAGTGTGCTGACCGAACGGGGTATTGACTACCCTGCCTGTCTCGGGGCCGGGGCAGGAAAGAAGAGCCGGGTCATCGGCACGATATTTGCAGACTATCGAACACGTCTGGATGCCGAAGGTGTAGTGGACGCACCCTCGGTCTGCGGTGCCGCTGCCGATGCCCTTGCCCGCTCTCCGCTCCGGTTCTCCGGATGTATCTATGGCATCCATGCACCCCTGCCGGAGACCGAACGGTTCCTCCGAACGCTCACCGGTGTCGGTGGGAACTGGGCTGTTTTCAATCCAGCCGGGGCAAACCCGGCCATATTCGGGCCGGAAGCGCTCATATCGGCAGACGGCGGAGACGGGCCGGAATGGCTCTTCTCCGACACCGCGGGCCTCACTCTTCCGGTACCACTCTTTTGCGGCACATTCCCTGACCGGCGAAGTGAATTTCGGGCAGTGGCTCAGCAGATCACCGGGCTCATCCATGCCGGCACCCCTCCGGGAGATATCGCAGTTGCCCTGCCGGACATCCGGGCAGAAGAGGCACGCCTTTCAGCGATATTTGCCGACTTTGGGATCCCTGCAGCTTCTTCTGCCACTCTGCCGCTTGCACAGGAGCCGCTTGTCCAGGCCCTCCTGCTGCCGCTCACCATCGCAGCAGACGATTTGGACCGCCAGGCGGTTGTGCAGCTTTTTTCCCAACCATTCTTCCCGTTTAACGATGCAGAAGGCCGGACCATCTCCGGTAGTGAAATAAACCATGTGGCCTGTCAGGCCGGCATCCGGGGTGGTGCAACCCGCTGGAAGGAAGGGTTTGCCCACCTAAAGGATCGTCTGAAACAGGATAGGGAAAACCCCGATCACCCCCCGTACAGGCGTGAAGCTGCTGCACGTGACCTTGCGACAACAGAACGAACCGAATATGCAATTCGTGCCCTCATTCGTGACCTGCAGACACTGGAGAAACCAAAGCCAATGGCAGATCATATTCAGGCACTCAGGGATCTCTATACCCGATGGGGTGCTCCCTGCCTTCCACCGGCACCTGATGCAGCCACAGAAGAACGCGAAAAGACAGCTCTCCGTGAATTTCACCTCCTGCTGGATCGTATGGGGGGCACTCCCGGACGAGAGGGGCCATCGGTGAACATTCGCGAGGCCACAGCGGTCCTTGTGTCAGCCGCAGCAGAGGCACGCCCCGAACACAAACCGGAGCCGGATGCAGTCCAGATCTGTGGTATCCGCGAACTTCAGGGGCTGCATGTGCCGGTGGTCTTTATCGTCGATCTCACAGACGGGCGGTTGCCGGACATTCCCCCCCTCCTGCCCTATACTACCGAGCAGGAGGAACGGGCAATGGGCACGATGCGACGGCGGGAGAAACTGCGGGAGGAACGTTATTACTTCCTTGCAGCCCTCCTCTCTGCCAGTAAGGTGCTCTGGCTCAGCCATGCAGAGAATGACGGAGGAGTGCTCATCCCTTCACCCTTCTATGCCGCTACAACTGATGCGTTTCCACACGCAGACTGGCAATGCACGGTCATGCCCGCATCAGGAGAGAGCAGGATGGAACGGGCCGGGCGTGTAATCAGAGATGGATATGTGCCGCCTCCGGAATGGCTACCGACAGGCGTTACCGCGGAGTCTGTTGCCACACGCATCACTACAGAGGAATATCACCGCCATGGTGCCTGTGACTCAGCCTTTGACGGCATGCTTGACACTGACCCGGAGATCCCTGGCATGCTTGCCGAACGTTACCCCGAAGACACCATCTGGTCGGCAACCACTCTGGAGGACTACGTCACCTGCCCCTTCCGGTTCTACCTCCGGCATGTGCTGGGTACAGAACCCCTTCCGGAGGAAGAGAGGGACATATCAGCCACTACATACGGAACCATCGTTCATGAGGTCTGCCAGCTCTTCTACGGGGACTGGATAACCGCCCACCCCACCGGTCCGGGGCCGAAAGAGAAAGAGGAGGCAACCGTTCGTATCCTCGCACAGGCAGAGACGGTGCTGGCCCGGTACACCCGGCCCGGTGTTGCATGGGAGGCGGGAATGGAGGCCTTCCTCGGCACAGACAAAGCAGGACCGGGGCTCTTCGAGGAGTTCGTCCTGCAGGAGATAGAGACACAGGCGTCCCCCTTTGTGCCATCCCTCTTTGAGGCAGGATTCGGCACCCCGGACCGCTCAGGCAGTATCCACGATGCGCCGGTGGCCCTGGAAGTGCCGGAACAGGAGACACCCCTTCTTCTCAGGGGGTTTATTGACCGGGTGGATCGGATGGCGGACGGAACCTTTCTCGTAACTGATTATAAAACGGGTAATCACCCCAAGCAGCCCGATATCATTGCAGGAAAAGCACTCCAGCTGGCACTCTATGTGCGGGCTCTTGAGGTGATCACCGGTGCTGCCGGGGCTGGAGCGTCCTACTATGCGATGAAACGGCGGAAGGTGACAAACAGTGTGGTGGTGCATGACGAACGCTATGCAGACGTCCTCGCGCCCTACAATCCAAAACGGATGAAAAAAGACGCCCCTCCCTTCCCGGAGATCATCAGCCATGCGGTGGCGACGGCCATGCAGGCCACAGCAGGCATTCGTGCCGGAAGGTTTCCGCTTGCAGAGGATGCGGAGAAATGTCCCGGGTACTGTGAATATTCCCGAATCTGCCGTAACGACATCCTCAGAAGTCTGGAAACACGCCGCACCAGGGAGGATGCGTAGATGCCGCCACAGCGCACGCCGGTGCAGGAGACCGCCATCACCTGCCCCGGCAGCCTCTGTGTAACAGCTGGAGCGGGAACCGGAAAGACCTACGTCCTTGTCAGCCGGTATCTGGACCTTCTCGAACGGAAGGGCGATGAACAGGCAGGGGTACAAGAGATTTTGGCCCTTACCTTCACCGAAAAGGCGGCGGCCGAGATGAAGGATCGGGTCCGCCGGGCGCTCTCTGCAGCAGAGGGGGAAGAGGCCGCTCGTTTCCGCGATGACCTGATGTGGTCCGGCATCTCCACCATCCATTCCTTCTGTACGCGGATACTGCGGGAATATGCCCTTGAAGCCGGTCTGGAACCAGGATTTGGCGTCATTGAGGATTATGAACTCGCAGAGATCACCGAAGAAACCCTCTACCGTCTGCTTTACACGCCCCTGCCCGAACCGATCAGGACAGCAGTGCTCACCTGCCTCCGGATCTTCGGCATCTGGCACGTACAGGAGACCCTCACCTCCCTCTATGATCAGCGCTGGGAGGCAGAGCAATTCTTTACCTGCCTCAGAGACGCACCCGAGGCACTGATTGCTCTCTGGAAAGAGACTGTTGAAGCCGAACAGAGAGATATCTGCACACAATTCTTTGCCTCACCTGCGGGGAAAGCCGCAAGTGCCCTCGAAGAGATGGCCGTCGCCTTTGCAGGAGAAGATGATGCCGGAACCCGCTACCTCGCTGAGGCCCTCCCCAGTCTCAGGGCTCTCGACCCAAACCAGCCCGCAGAAACCTGCCATGCTCTTGCCACCCTTCTTTCCTGCAAGGGGAGCCGAAATATGGGTAGTGCAAAGATCTTCGGAAAGGATGGGAAAAGACATCTGATCACCGCATACAGCGTTCTAAAGGAATGGGGGGACGGCATCGCAGAAGGCCTGCTGACACTGACCGTATCCCCGGACAATCCGGAGACAGCAGAGACCATCCACACGCTGCAGGCGCTTGGGACCGTATTCTCCTGGTTTTCGGATGCCATCGGACGCCAGAAGGCGCAACGGGGGGCGATTGACTTTGGCGACATGCTCATATCCACACGGACTTTGCTTCAAACAAACCCGGCGGCACGAAATGGCATCGCTGCAAAGTACCGTGCAATCATGGTG
>CAZFXY010000084.1:0-7982 GCA_964523185.1 uncultured Methanoculleus sp. | reverse complement strand
CTCTCCTATTAATATCGTATCTCACAATATATATGGGCATGGACGGGATCAGCAGTGAAGAGGGTGCGCTGGCGGTGACGCTTGCACGCAAGGTTCTTCAGGAGAAAATCGGCGGAGAAAAATTGGCGGAAATAGCAATTCCAGCTGTGTTTCATGAAAAAAGGGGCGTATTTGTTACCCTGACCCGCAATGGCCAGCTTAGGGGCTGTATTGGATATCCAAGCCCGGTGCTTTCTATTTTTGAAGCTATTTCCCGGGCCGCATTATCCGCCGCGCGGGAAGATTCACGGTTTCCACCCGTAGGCGCCGACGAACTTCCCAAAATTTCAATAGAGGTTACGGTTCTCACGCCCCCCGTTCTTATCACATCCCCTCCGGCCTCACGTCCGGAAGCAGTAACCGTTGGAAAACACGGGCTTATCATCGCAGGCCACGGAACAAGTGGCCTTCTCCTCCCACAGGTGGCTATCGAATACCACTGGGATGCACGGACATTTTTAGATCAGGTCTGTATGAAAGCAGGCCTTCCTCCCGGAACATGGAGAAGGAATGACACGGAACTATACACATTTGAAGGACAGGTATTTTATGAGGAGGCACACACGACGTGATCACCTTTGAAAGCCAGCATAAGGACATATGGGCGAGGGCAGGGAAACTCAGGGTCGGAGATAAAGTTGCAAAGACGCCCTTGCTTCTTCCGGTAATCAACCCCCATATTCAGTTAATCACCCCTAAAGAGATGCAGGAGATGGGCGTTGAAGCGCTGATCACCAATGCATACATCTTCAGCAAAAGTGAAGAATACCGGGAACGGGCAATCAACGAAGGTCTTCATTCCGTCCTCGGGTTTCAAGGGATCATTATGACTGACTCCGGCGCATTTCAGCAGTCCGTGTATGGGGATGTGGCATTTTCAAATACCGATACGATTGAGTTTCAGCGTAAAATCGGGAGCGAAATAATTGTGCCCATGGATCTTGCCACACCGCCCGACAGGGAGCATGATGAGGCTTCTGAAGAACTTACCATCACCATGGAGCGGATTCGTGAAGCGATGGAAATAATTGATGATGGTCATCTCGCAGCTCCGGTGCAGGGCGGTATTTACCCGGATCTCCGAAAGAGGGCAGGAGAAGAAGTCCGTGAAACCGGGGCGGTGTTCTGTCCCATTGGTGCGGTGGTGCCGCTCATGGAGTCATACCGCTACCGTGATCTGGTTACCGTTGTGATGGCGGCAAAACAGGCTCTCTCACCGGGCTCCTGCATCCACCTCTTCGGGGCGGGGCATCCATCGATGTTTGCTCTTGCCGCAGCAATGGGGTGCGATGTCTTTGACTCTGCCGCCTATGCACTCTATGCCCGTGAAGGCCGATACATGACACCGCACGGGAGTTTTAAACTTGCGGAACTCAACGAACTTCCCTGTGCCTGTGAGGTCTGCCGTTCCCATACGGCACATGAACTGCAGGCATCTCCGGAGAAAGAAAAGTTGCTCGCCAAACATAACCTCCTCGTGAGCCTTGCAGAAATTGCCCGTATCAGGCAGGCTATTCAGGACGGCACCCTCTGGGAATTGGTGGATGAGCGCTGCAGAAATCATCCCCGCCTGCTTGATGGCTACCGGGAACTGCTGAAATATTCTGACGTCCTTTTGACACGGGATTCTGTAAGCAAACGCCGGTTTTTCTACAGGGGTTCTGAATCGTGCAACCGGACGGAAGTGATACGATACCATGCAATGATCCCGCGTTTTTCCGTTGGAGATGCGATTCATATCAGCCTGAGTGATGAGGACGGCCCTGCCGGCGCGACATCATTCCGGTTTAAGCCACCTTTCGGCCCGTATCTCCCTGAATTAGCTGAAACGTTTCCCATAGGCCAGAGTGAGATTCCCGAATGGGATGAAGAGATGGTCAGATGCGGGTGCCGGGGTATCATTGAACTTATGCAGGCAAATCCCGACATTCTGGTCACTATTAATGCAGGTGTGAGATGGAAACCGGTCATCGCCGATGCACTGGAGAGTATGGAGCAATGCTATGAGTTTATTTGAGCGTATCATTCGTGACGGTCCGGGTCGGACGGGAAAATATCGCTTTGGAGACACCGGTGACACCGATGTGATGACTCCGGCTATCATCAATCCCGAGGAGATGTTCCCCGATTTATACCAGCATCCGTTTGCACATACCCCTCCTGAGTTTCCGGATAACATCCGTTGGCCCAAACCCGTTCAGTATGAAGGTGTCCTGAATGCATTTGTCGGAGAAGTGCCGGACGGAACAGATGCGTCGGCGGTGATTGTGCCGGGATGCCACACCCTCTTTGAGAACCCACGCCGGTTTACAGAACTGTTGGTCGATCTGAAAGAACGGTTTCCGATGGACACTGCCTGGTATGCACCGGCGAGTGCTGTGCCATCGAACGTGTCCCTGCTGATCTACTGCGGGTTTGATCTCTTTGATTACCGGGCAGTTGACCTGATGACGGTGCGGGGCCTGTTCTGCACATCCGATGGTGAATATTCCTATGATGAGGTGCGCGATTCCGGCATTTGCACATGCGCGGGCTGCAGGAATGGCGATCTCAAACTGCACAACCGTATTGCACTGGATACCGAAATGGCATCCGCGTGCTGGTTTATTCGTTCGCGCGTGTTCCGTGAATTCATTGAGAAGCGGGTGCGGAATGCTGCCTGGCAGGTGTCTGTTATGCGTCTCCTTGATGCAGCCCCCGCATACTCTGAACCGGTTACCCCGATTGTACGAGCCACACCATTCTCAGCGAACAGTGCGGATTCCCTGAAACGAACAGAAGTCTCGCGGTTTGTGGACCGGGTGGTTGACCGGTTTATTCCCACCCGCACTGATACGGTGGTTCTTCTTCCCTGCTCTGCCCGTAAACCCTACTCTCTCTCACAGAGCCACCGCAAATTTATGTTTGCCATCCAGAACCGGGCACATGAACTGATTCTGACATCCCCGATGGGGATTGTGCCGCGTGAGTTGGAAGCGATATACCCTGCGGGCCATTACGATATTCCGGTGACCGGCTACTGGGACCGTGAGGAGCGCGAGTTTATATCGGCATCTCTTGCGCGCTACTTTGAAAAACATCAGTTCGGAAGGATAATCGCCCATCTTGATGAAAAGACGCGTATCCTTGCAGAGGATGCAGCGCACCGTGCAGGCATGGAGATTGAATCCACCTGTAGAGATGATCGTCCGACATCGCCTGAATCCCTCAGGTGCCTTGAGGAGTGTCTGAAAGGGAACAGGAAGATCGGACCGGATGTGATCCGGGGTACACTTTCCTGGCAGTTTGATGCGGATGTGGACACCAGTGGTTTGATCCTGAAGGGGCGCCGGGGCCGGCGAAAAGTGATGAGGAAACGCACCCAGCTATTCAGTATCGATGAATCCACCGGGCTTATGCGCCCCACGATGGAAGGCTGGAGTCTTATTGGTGACAGATACCATGTGCATATCGACGATTTCATCCCGCAGGGCGATGTCCTTGCACCCGGCGTGATAGATGCAGACCCGGCAATACGGGAAAACGATGAAGTGTTTGTCATTGGCCCGCGTGTGCAGGCAACCGGTAAGGCAGTCATGGGTGCAAAAGAGATGCTGCACTCAACTCGCGGTGTCGCAGTAAAGTTGCGTAAGGTAAAGAAGGGTTAACTTCCAATAATATTCACATTATTTGTATCTCCTGGAGATGGCGTTGTGTACAGGATAATAAAACGGAACCAAATAGCAGATAACATCTACGAACTCTGGATCAATGCACCCCATGTTACCAAAACCGGACGGGCAGGCCAGTTTGTCGTACTTCGTATCGATGAGCACGGGGAGAGAATCCCCCTGACTATTTCCGGCATTCGCGGAGATGACGTCAGGATTGTCTTTATGGCAATCGGAAAAACGACCCTTCAGCTGGCTGCACTAAAAGAAGGGGAGAGTATCCGCGATGTCGCGGGCCCCCTTGGTACGCCATCAGAGGTAAAGAAATGGGGCCGCTGCGCAGTGATTGGTGGTGGCGTGGGTATTGCCTGCCTTCCTATTCTCGCACGGGCACTCAAAGAAGCAGGGAATGAGGTCACCGGCATCATCGGTGCACGGAATGCAGGGCTTCTCTTGTTAGAAGACGAACTCCGCGAGGCATGTGACGAACTCGTTATCTGTACGGATGACGGTTCAAAAGGGTATCACGGATTCCCTGCTGATATCTTAAAGCAGAAGGTCGCTGCAAAGGCACTGGATGCAGTCTGGATCATCGGCCCTGCAATCATGATGAAGATCACCTCGCTTGCCACACTCGATACCGGCATTAAAACCTTTGTCAGCCTGAACCCAATCATGGTGGACGGTACTGGTATGTGCGGTTCATGCCGGGTGACCGTTGGCGGCGAGACAAAATTTGCCTGCGTAGACGGCCCGGAATTTGATGCGCACCAGGTTGACTGGAACGAACTGATGAACCGTCAGCGTACATACAATCCACAGGAAAAGGAATCTCTTGAGCATTATCATGCACACAAATGCCGGTGCGGTGAAGATCAATGAGGCGCAGACCCTCAGAAGAACGCATTCACGACTTTGAAGAGGTAGCGCTCGGTCTCAGCGAGCAGGATGCGGTTCTTGAGGCATTGCGGTGCATGGGATGTCCCCGACCGCTTTGTGTAAACGGATGCCCGGTGTCCATCGACATTCCCGGTTTTATCGATGCAATCGCTCATGAGGACTTCAGGTCTGCTGCGAGGATCATAAAACAGGACAATATGCTCCCTGCAATATGCGGGCGTGTCTGCCCCCAGGAGGCACAATGTCAGGGGACCTGTATTCTCGGAAAGAAATACAAACCGGTGCGCATTGGAGCGCTGGAACGGTTTGTCGCAGACTGGGAGAGAAAGAATGGTGTTAAAGCGCCAACGACGGCACCGGCAACCGGGAAGCGGGTGGCGGTTGTTGGTTCAGGCCCTGCCGGTATCACGGCAGCAACAGAATGTCTGCGCGCCGGTCACGAGGTCACCATCTTTGAGTCCCTGCATGAAGCAGGCGGGGTACTGACATACGGTATTCCTGCGTTCCGGATGCCCAAAGATATCGTCAGATTTGAGATCGATCAGGTTCTTGCCCTGGGTGCCGAACTGCGTCTGAATCATATCGTCGGGCGAAGTGTTCCGGTCGAAGAGTTACTTGCCTATGATGCGGTATTCATCGGCACTGGTGCAGGTCTTCCCTATTTCATGGGCATTGAGGGCGAGAATTTTAACGGTGTATACTCAGCCAATGAATTCCTTACCCGCATTAACCTGATGCATGCCGATAGATTCCCCGAGTATGACACCCCGGTGATCCGCGGAAGCAGGGTGGTTGTCGTCGGCGGCGGGAATGTGGCAATGGATTCTGCCCGTGTCGCCCGAAGGCTTGGGGCAGAGGTATCCCTCATTTACCGGCGGCGGGAAGAGGATCTGCCTGCCCGGCAGGAAGAAGTGAAAAACGCGATTGAGGAAGGGGTGGAGTTTATCTGTTGTGCAAATCCAACCCGGATTCTGGGCGGCCCGGATGTGCAGGGTATTGAGTGCACGCGGATGGATATGTGTGAATGTGACGAGAGCGGCAGGCCCGTTCCCCGTGCCTGTACAGGAGAGGGCAGCACATTCACGCTTGATGCGGATGTGGTCATCGAAGCCATCGGGCAGGGCCCGAATCCCCTGCTTGCAGGTCTCATTCCCGGACTGAAACGGGGCAAACGCGGCACGGTTGAAGTGGATGAGGATGGCCGGACGTCTATTCCGCATGTGTTCGCGGGTGGCGACATTGCAACCGGCGCTGCAACGGTTATTCTGGCGATGGGATCTGCCAAGAAAGCAGCGGCTGCCATGAACCGGATGCTTGCAGAAACAGATCAATAATCTCATTTTTGCCTGGAATGTATGCGGTCATTTTTCCTGCAACGAAAGGCGCGTCCGAAAGAATACGTGCGGATCAATTCTCAGGTAAAAATGATTCAGGATTCCGGGTATTCACTGGGTATGGTCAATGTTCACCGGGTATAATGGATGTTCACCGGGTATGGTAGATGTTCACTGAATTCGGTAATACTCTCATGAAATAACTTTGATTCCTTCATTATCCACTTTTGTTTCGAGGGTAATCGTTAACCCCAGTGGTTTCAGGACCGCCTCAACCTCTGCACGGGACGCCTCGGTTACGACAGAGATGGTGGGGCCAACAGAACTCATCGCCACAAACTCAAACCCGGCTTCCCGGAGATGACTCATATACTGATAGATCATGAAGCTGTTATGCTCCACTTCTGCACGTTTTGAGCCCCGGAATTCAATCTCCCAGACGACATCTCCTGCACGTCGCAGGTCATCATGTATAAGGGCGGGGATGAGGTCCATTAAGACCATATACGCCTTCAGTTCCCGGTCCCGGTAATCCAGCACACGTGCCCGGTTCATCAGGACACCAAACTCACCCTCTCCTGCGGTGTCTGCCTTTATCGGAGGAATGATGATGAATACATTCTTGTTTCTGGCAAAGGGATGACAACTGATCAGGGTCAATTTATCCCCCAGCACAGCCATTCCACCGTAGGTGACAGCAGCCGGCCCGACGCCGGTCTCAAATCCCTGTACGACGTCGCCGGTCGCGGTCTCTTCGACATAATTGTGCCCGACCAGAAGGCGCAGCTGTTTTGTTGACAGAGGGGAGCCGATGGCAGTATTCACTGCATGTGCAACCGCGGTGAGAACAGACCCGGTTGAACCGAGACCGACATGCTTTTGGTCGTGGTCTACTACAGCGATGCTGAATCCGCCGGTATAGCCGGTGACCTTTTGGAGCACTGCCACGAGGTGGCGGATCATCGGCACACGGGTATAATTAATTTCAATGCCGGATGGGATACATGCAACGGTTGCGGTAGAGTAGAGCTGAAGAGCAAATCCAAACCCGCCGCCGCCCGGCCGATTGGGTGCGAACCGGTTCATGTCGAGTACCGTCAGATGAATACGTGCCGGCACGCGGACGGTAACCGGCTTCTCTGAGATTTCAAGTGAGTAATGCTTCTCAAACCCCAGGGTATTGATGTGTTCTCCCGGTGAGAATGGTGCAAAGTCATACTCGACCAGGTCGAGGTCTCCACCGCGGATGGTTATTTTTCCCATTGCGCATCACCCCTTTCGGTCAAAGAAAATATTCTTTCCTGCAGCCCGGATGGGTATCGCATATGCCACCGAGCACCCCGGTAGCCAGCCAAGGCTCAGTGCTGCTACTCCTGCGGAGTACATGATCCGGTTATCGAGATTATGAATGGCGGCAGTCTTTACCGCAGAGCCCAAGGCAATACCCAGATCTGCCATTTTGATGACACAGTTTGGTCCGGAAAATGGTTGATTATTGTTCGGGTCCTGCTCTTGCTTTGACCATGCATCGGCCATCTCTGTGCAGGTGGCATATCCGCATCCCCCGCAGTTGAGACCGGATGTGGTGCCGCCCATGCATCCCAGAATCACACACGCGTCGCTGGACTCAATATTTCCTGCATCACGGTTAAAAAACCCCATGGCATCGCGTTCTCCTATCCGTTTCATCTCCTCAGCGAGGGATTTCAGTTCATCCCCGTTTTTTATTATGGCTGAGATGGAATCAGTTCCTTTCCCTTTCGGGGCGGTCCGTGCAGAGAGGACCATGAGGTCTGCCACCATTCCTGCCGCACGGGTTTCAGGATTCATATCAGATATGAGCAGAAGCCGTAATAAAAAACCTCCTATATGATGTGCAAAGAACTCCCTTACCGGTTGAGGAGGAGATCATGGGGTATCGGGTTGTAGCATCGGATTGTAGTATTGGGTTGTATCATCGGGTTGTGGTATTGGGTTGTATCATCGGGTTGTAGTATTGGGTTGTAGTATTGGATTGTAGTATTGGATTGTAGTATTGGATTGTAGTATTGGATTGTAG
>CAZFXY010000083.1:0-8048 GCA_964523185.1 uncultured Methanoculleus sp. | reverse complement strand
GTCGAGGTGGCCCGCCTGGCTGAGGTAATGTGCGTCGTCTAAACAGACGATAAGGACTGCCTTTCTTTGGATGAGTTCCGCTGCAATGGGGTCAGTGAGGCGCTGGACGGGAATGCCGGAGAGCGGGGGCTGATGCCCAAAAAGCCGTTCAAAGACGGCGGAAAAGACACGAAAGGCGGTATTGACGTTTTCACAGTTGACGAAGACCGGCACGACACGGGAGGAGGTCTCCTCCAGTTCGTTAAATATTCGCCGGACGCAGGTGGTCTTACCGGTTCCCGGCGGCCCGCGAAGGTTGGCATTGATGGGTCTTGCTCCCTGCAGGGCAGGGCTTAGGGCTCCTGCAAGCTGGCGGAGCTGAATGTCACGATAGTGGATGGTTTCTGGTGTGTAATTGAATTCAAATACCTCGTGGTCCCGGATGAGTGTCTGGTTGTGCATGAGGTAGTGATGCGACATGATGAGGGGTCAGAAGTGAGGGTTGATAGTGGTTGGGCGGGCGGGGGTGAAAGTGAAGGGGGTTGGAGGGTTTGGTGGAAAATGACAGACAATCTTTTTGGTGACACATGCCAAGGCATACCTATGCAGAAAGAAGAAAACCCCAAACATCTCTGCACATTCCTGGCCTTTGATACAGAGACCACCGGGCTTGCCGGAAATCAGAATACACAGCTCATTGAGATTGCCTGGGTACAGGGCTCTTTCTCTTCCCAAAACGCGGAAGCATGGGAGTATCTCATCAAGCCGAAAGGAATGCTTATTCCCGAAAAAATCACTGACCTAACCGGAATAACGGATGAAATGCTATGCACCTCCGGCATTCCGATATGGGATGCACTTGCCACATTTTCTGAAGCCGTCAGGTCATCAGACTGTGTCATCGCACATAATATGTCCTTTGATAAAACCATCATCGCTGACGAGTGCAACCGTCTTGGCATTCAGGACCCCCTCAACGGGGCATCTCTCCTTTGCACAATGAAAGCCGGTGTCACATATGGAAAGAAGAGCACAAACCGGCCACAGAAAAAAACCATCTCTCTGATACATCTTCATACATCCATCTTCGGTGTCGCTCCCCCGCGATCACATCGTGCACTGCCGGACGCCATATCCTGCGCCCGGTGTGCCTGGGTTCTTGCAAAAGCAGGTGAATTTTCGGAAAATATTTTGTTTTGCGAATAGAACACCATTCCCAAAATTTATACCCCGTCTCCCTAACAAACACATATGAATCCCCCCTCATCCCCCCGGAAAACATATTATCCATTTTGGGGGAAAACGTCCCGGGATGAACACTCTGCTGACACGTATCATCTGCTGGTGTACCATTGTCTGGACGCAGCAGCAGTGGCCGGTGTCATCCTTGACAATAATCCCTATCTAAAGGAGAGATTTACCTCCCTGTTCCCGTCCGGCAGGGACCAGATCCCCAATATCATACGATTCAGTGTCGCACTCCATGACTTGGGAAAATTCTCCGGGAGATTTCAGTCCCTTTCACGAGAAATTTTTTCTCTCATGAATCCCGGGAAAACCGGAAAACCCTACCTCCCTGGCATTCGTCATGATGCAATGGGAACAGAATTTATCACCGAAACACTCTGGGATACGGTATGGGAGGAAGAATGGTTCCCGTTTAACTCCGATAATGCGGATGAATATGACTGGCTGGATGTCTGGAAGGCATGGTATCAGCCTGTTTCCGGCCACCACGGGTCACCAACAAAGTCGCTTTCTGGGCAAAGAATTACCCTGTCTTCCCTCTTCTCACCAGAAGAAACAGAGGCTGCCCTTGATTTCTCCTATGACTGCAATCGGCTCTTTCTTTGTGACACTCTCGATCCGATCACCTATTCAGATGAACTGCTCGAGAATGTTAAAAAAGGCTCATGGCTCCTTGCAGGGCTTACCATTCTCAGTGACTGGATTGCATCCGGCAATATGTTTGCTCATCATGCCACTGAAATGCCGCTTGAAGAATACTGGAAGACGTATGCATTACCTCAGGCAGAGAAAGCAGTGCAGGAGGCCGGAATCCTTCCGCAGACACCTTCCCCTCCAGGGGGGGTAACAGAGCTTTTTGGATATGATACCCCCAGCCCGGTTCAGCATCTTACCGAAACCATGCCTCTTCCGGAAGGCCCCCTGCTGATGATCATTGAAGACCAGACCGGCAGCGGAAAAACAGAAGCGGCGATAAATGTGACGCACCGGCTTCTTGCCCGAGGTGATGCTGACGGATTCTTTTTTGCCCTTCCCACGACTGCCACGGCAAACAGCATGTATGACCGGATGGAATCAGCGTATCGGAAATTATTCACGGATGATGCACGTCCATGGCTTGTTCTCTCGCACGGCTCCAGAAAACTGTCTCCGGGATTCAGAAGGATGGTGCAGATCGGACCGGAAGGAAAAAATGCAGGGAATATAATAGCAGACGGTGAGTATCCACCTGCTGAATGCTCGGCCTGGATTGCAGACAACCGGAAAAAATCGCTTCTCGCAACCGTCGGGGTGGGGACCGTGGATCAGGCGCTCATGGCAGCACTCCCGTTTCGGCACCAGTCACTTCGTCTATTGGGTCTTGCAACGCATGTGCTCATCGTTGACGAAGTCCATTCGTATGATACCTATATGCATACCATTCTGAAGTCGCTGTTGCGGTTTCAGGCAGCACTTGGCGGAAGTGTCATTCTTCTTTCAGCCACCCTTCCCATGTATATGCGAAATGATCTTTCAAAAGCGTTTTGTGAGGGTCTTGGTCATCAGACATACACTCCCCTGCACTCCATGGAATACCCACTCGTTACGCTCTGTGCCGGAGATGGGAATCACGAGCTATCTCCCGAACAAGACATCGAAAGATGTCTCCATTACCGGATAATGCCCCTTTCAGAAATTCAGAATGCATATGCCATAATTCTTGAAAAGGTACGATCCGGCAAATGCGTATGCTGGGTCCGCAACACGGTCGCAGACGCGGTGGAATCATATCAGTACATCCGGGAGCATGGTGACCGTGATCATCTCATCCTCTTCCATGCACGATTCATCGCAGCAGACCGTGAGCGAATAGAAAATGAGATACTATCCCGCTTTGGAAAACCGTTCGATGAAGAGAAAAGAAAAGGCATGATTGTCATAGCTACCCAGGTCATAGAACAGTCCCTCGACCTGGATTTTGACTGCCTTATCAGTGATCTGGCCCCGATTGATGCGGTCATACAGAGGGCGGGGCGCATGCACAGACATGCAGAATTTCATCGTAATGATGGCATTCCGGAACTCTTTGTGCTGACGCCTGATCCCGAACAGATAACCGATGACTGGTACACAAAACTGTTCCCCATCGGTGCGTACGTGTATCCCCATCATGGTCAGCTCTGGCTGACCGCAAAGACACTCTGTGAAAAAACGGATATTTCCCTCCCTGCTGATGCACGTATGCTCATAGAATCGGTGTATAGTCCTGAAGCACAGGAAGCCATCCCTGAAATCCTCAGAAGCAGAGAGATTGAGGCAATGGGGAAGGATTTCGGGGATATTTCTGTCGCATTGAATAACACCCTCCCGGTATTTTCAGGCTATTCGTGGAAGATGAACTGGATGGATGAAACCGTTACTCCAACACGACTGGGGGAACCTGTGCGTTCGTACATCCTTGTTCTTTGGGGCGGCTCTTCTGTCACCCCACTTGCAGGAAATAATCCCGGTGACTGGGAACACAGTACAATCTCCGTATCGGTCAGGAACATCGCAACGGTTCCTGAATATGAGGGGGAACTGGCAGTTTGCATTGAACGTTTCCGCGCATCACTCCCGCAACAGGCAAAATGGTATGAAATACTCCCGTTTATCGAAGATGAAGGTGTTTTTAAAGCCAAAATGTACGATCATCGTCGAAAGTGCATCGAAGTCAGGTATTCACATGAAACGGGCATTCAATTCTGCAAATGAATGTATGTCCTAATTATGCTAAATTAAGCACATTCTATTAGTATTTTGGCTTTTTTTTGAAAGACAAGATATATCATCGATTAAACGGGAAATCCCTGTATAGAGAGGTGAATGAATGTACCAATTACTGGATAGTCCATGGATTCCGGTGCTGCGTGCGGATGGGACGGTTGAATCAATTTCACCGTTTGGCGTAACAGACCACCATGAAGACAACCCTGTTATATCCATTCAGGCAGTGCGTCCTGATTTCACGGGGTCACTTGTACAGTTTCTTATCGGGTTGACACAGACTGCGCTTGCTCCCGATAGTGATAAAATATGGAGAGACCGGTATCAACATCCTCCTTCTCCTGAAGAACTCAGAGAGGCATTCCGGAAATACGATTCGGCGTTCGCTCTTGGTCCTGATGTGGACCATCCTCTCTTCCTGCAGGAGCAGCACCTTGACGGATCCGTTCTTCCAATATCCCGCCTGTTCCTGGAAATGCCCGGTGAAAATGCTGAAAAGAACAACACCGATCATTTTCTGAAGAGGGGAGGTATGGAAAAATTATGCCCTGGATGCGCAGCGGCGGCTCTGTATACCTATCAGACACATGCCTCATTTGGCGGAGCCGGTCATCGGGTCGGGCTCAGAGGGGGAGGGCCTCTTTCAACGATTGTCCGGGGAGATACGCTCTGGCAGACAATCTGGCTGAACGTCCTTCCTGTATCCGAGATGGAGCGTTTTGGTGATCTCTCGAAAAATGACCCGGACGCAATATTTCCATGGCTCGAACCATGGGATGAAGGCCGGGCATTGCAGACGGTAAGTCCGTCCATGATGCATCCCTGCCATATGTTCTGGGGTATGCCAAGGAGAATCCGGCTGGAATTTGGCGAGGGAGGAACCTGTGAACTCTGCGGTTCTGAGTCTGAAACGTCAGTGACAGGGTTTGTGACAAAACCCAAAGGGATGAACTACGGGTTCTGGCACCATACTCTGACTCCGGTTAACACGGATTTGAAAAAGCAGGAAAGTTCATGCCAGCATGTGCAGCCGGGCGGCATTCCATACCGCTACTGGACGACTGTTATGCAGCCTTCTTCCACGAAAGATTACCAAAAAGAACCGGCACCTGTTGTCACCCATTTCCTTGACAAAAAACTAAGATTTGTGTCGAAGATAAACGGCGGGAAATCCTACCGGGTCTGGTCATCAGGGTATGACATGGACAAGGCAAAAGCCAGATGCTACTATGAAGGCACAATGCCGGTCTTTGGAGTTGAGGACGCTATTCGACCAGAATTTGAACAGGCGGCAGAGACATTTGTCGATAGCGCACTCAATGCTTCAAAGTTAACAATATCTCAGATAAAGGCCGCTCTGTTTTCAAACCCAGGCGACGTCAAGGGGGATTTTTCGGTTATCTCATCACGGTTCTGGCAGGACACGGAGCCTGACTTTTACGATGCTCTTGAGTCTGTGGAGCACATTCTTCCCGAAAAAGGATTTGACGGATTATCAGAAGAGGGTGGGCCAAACCATGCATGGTTTACTGTGCTGAGTACAGAAGTGTTCTCCCTTTTTGATGAATATGCCCTTTCGTTCCAGATTGGTGAATCAAATCCGGGACGGATTGCCCGTGCACGCCGGAATCTGGCCAGGATGCTCTACAGTAAAAAAGGCATTCGCGCATCGCTGGGGTTAATCGAGGCATAGATGAGGAATTATCCATGAGTGAAAAAAAGAATTATCTGAAATTTTCCAAGGGTTCTGAGGAAGAACAGATTCTCCGGAAATGGTGGTCTGATCTGGATCGGTCCCGGGGAGATCGTGCGATGCTAAGGCGATGCAGGACTCCGGCAGAGGTAGTGATGGTGCCTGCGTATCATCGCCTTCGTCTGCCCCTTAAAGGCAACTGGTATGTCAATGACCAGCAGCTGGCAATTGTGGCGGGGGTTGTATCTCATCTTGATTCCGATGATAGCTCGGGGACGTGTGCAGAACAGATGGCCAGATCAAAGGAGAAAGGCGGCCCTTCAAAAGTAAGCGGGCTCCGGTTCAGGCGTCTGTTGAAGACCAACACCCCGGATGAGGAGTATATGGCACTGGTGCGAACCGTCCATCTTATGGGAAGGGTTTCAAATCTTAGGGATCTTGCCGGGAGTGCCTATCAGTGGAATGAATATACAAAGAAAAACTGGGCGATTTCATACTATGAAAGAGCACCGGCTACTGAAGCGTAAATAAGAGGTGAACAAAAAATGAAGAGATTTACACAAATTCATATGTTAGTATCGTATCCGCCGTCGAATCTGAATCGCGATGACCTGGGCAGACCAAAGACCGCCCGTATGGGAGGAAAGGAACGCCTACGCATCTCATCACAAAGTCTGAAACGTGCCTGGAGAACATCTGACATCTTTTATGAGTCGCTTGCAGGGAATATCGGCATCCGGACAAAAGAGATGGGAGAACTTGCAATGCAGTCGTTTACCAGCGGCATTCCCTTTTCTGCATTGGTTGAAGAGAAAGAAACAGAACCTCAATTCACCCCGGTTAGTGAGAAAAAAGCACGGGAATGGAGTGAAAATATTGCAAAAGTATTTGGTAAACCGCAATCCGGGGATAAATCTTTGAAGATTGAACAGCTTGCCCATATCAGCCCCGAGGAGATTCGGGCCATTGACGAACTGATTCAGTCATGTGCAGCAAATGACGCCGAACCGACAGAGGATGATCTGGAACTTCTGCGTTCTGAAAATTCTGCGGTTGATATTGCGATGTTTGGGCGGATGCTCGCTTCAAAACCGAAATATAACTGTGAGGCTGCAGTGCAGGTTGCTCATGCAATTACGGTTCATGACTGTGTGGTGGAAGACGACTACTTCACTGCGGTTGATGATCTGAACCGGGGCGATGAGTCTTCCGGTGCAGGGCATGTTGGTCAGGCGGAGTTTGGGGCAGGGGTTTTCTATCAGTATATCTGTATCAACAATGAACTTCTGAAAGAAAATCTTGGAGGCGATGTTGCTCTTACAGCCCGTGCACTAAAGGCCCTTGTCGAGGCGGCGGCAAAAGTTCCTCCATCAGGGAAACAGAATAGTTTTGCATCCCGGGCATATGCGTCATACATCCTGGCAGAGACCGGGGATCAGCAGCCGCGTTCTCTCTCTGCAGCATTTCTCAACCCGGTGAACAGAGGTGATTTCCTGGTATCTGCTATCCAAAACCTGAAAGACAGCAGGGAGAAAATGGATGCGGTGTATGGTTCCTGTTGTGATGGTTTCGTTGAAATGGATGCCATTGCTGGCGAAGGATCGCTGGATGACGTGCTTTCATTCGTAGCTGGTCATAATGACTGATTATCTGGTGTTTCATTTATACGGACCACTGGCGTCATGGGGCGATACTGCGGTAGGCGAATTTCGACCATCCTTAGATCATCCGTCCCGTTCAGCGCTACTGGGTCTTATTGCTGCATCACTGGGGGTGAGGAGGGAGGATGAAGCTATTCTCAAGCGTATTGCGGCATCGTATGCACTGGCAGTTGCTGTTGAATCGTCAGGAACATTGCTCCGCGATTACCATACAACAGCAGTGCCTCCTTCAGGAAGGGGAAAGAACAGGCGTCATTTTGCGACACGCAAGGACGAACTCTCCGTTCCGAGAGAGAATCTTTCAACGATTCTTTCGTCACGGGATTACCTGTGCGATTCAAAGTATCTGGTCTGTGTCTGGTCACGTAGTCAGGACTGTCCCTATTCACTCTCAGAGATACAATCTGCTCTGGGGTCTCCCCGCTTCGTTCCCTATCTCGGCAGAAAATCCTGTGTCCTGTCGCTTCCCATGGCACCAGTTCTTATTGATGCCGCCAATGCAGGGGAGGCGATGAAAACGGTTTTTTCCGGAGAGCATAATTATATTCCAGGGCTGAGACGGAACAAAAACATTCGGGTATTCTGGAGTGCCGGTGATGATACCGGGATTCAGCCAAAGCAATCGGTTCGTCGGCGGGATGAACCTTTTTCTCGTAAGCCCTGGCAGTTTACGGAGCGAATCGAAGAGATGGGTTATCTGAAAAAAGAGGGTGAAGATGTAC
>CAZFXY010000082.1:0-8271 GCA_964523185.1 uncultured Methanoculleus sp. | reverse complement strand
TGAGCATCCGGGCCGCCTCAATCCCATCCACCTCTCCTCTGAGACGGATATCCATAAGTGCGATGTCAGGTTGCGTACGGGAGGCGATAGCCAGTGCCTCTCCTGCAGAATCTGCAACACCGCACACCTCATACCCCAGCTTCCTTACCCGGTGCTCAATATCCATCCCAATAATTGCATCATCTTCGACAACCAGTACCCGCATGCGTTTCTCCATTCGTCAGTACTCCTTTGTCAAAACGCCGGGCTTCTCATCCTGTTCAATAAACTGAATCATATAACTGGTGCCATTTTTGTTTGACACCTCCATCGTACCATTCAGCTGCCGGTCAACCAGCGTGGAGACCAGCATCAGACCAATCGAGCGTTCTTCACCTGAACAATATCGGTCACCAATGCCGATACCATTGTCCTTTACCGAGACTACAACGCGGTTTCCGTCATCCTTCACGATCGTGATGGCAATAACCCCCTCGCGTTTGTCCGGGAAGGCATGTTTGATTGCATTGGTGACCAGCTCAGAGACAATCAGGCCAAAAGAAACGGCGGTATCAAGCCCAATCACAACGCCCGGAGCATTAACCGTGTAGCGAATCTGATCCGCCGGCACCCGGTAGGTGGCAAAGAGTGAACCCACCAATTCATTCACATACTCCTCCACCGCAATATGCATGTGATCAGGGTAGTTATGGAGATTGTCGTGCACCAGCGCAAGAGCCTCAATTCTGCTCTGTGTCTGCTGCACTATTCGTTGTGCATCCGGATCTTTCACCTCTGAAGTCTGGAGATTGATGAGGCTTGAAATCACCTGCAGGTTATTCCTGATCCGTTGATGAATCTCAGTTAAGAGCCCTTCCTTCTCCGCAAGGGCCAATTTCAGCTCCTGTTCAGTGCGCTTCAGATCGGTGATATTTTCTAGAATCACCGTGGCGCCCGGTTGACCGTCGTCAAAAACCGTCGGGATCATCTTGATCAAAAAAGAAAAATCCTCACCATCCGCCTCCCACCAGAGTTCACGGGAGAGATCCTGGCCGCGAAGCACCTCCTCAAAGATATGTGGATCGATGGCATCGGTCAAAACCGGGAGTTCACGATCAAGAAGCGATGTGCCAATAAGCTCCTCCCGCGAGTACCCGGAAAAATCAACGTAATTGTCATTAAGCTGAACTATCTTTAGATTTTCGTCCAGAACGATGATACAGTCAGACGAGAAGTCAAGCATTGCAGAGATGGGAACCCTCTGAGAAAGAAAATAAACCTTTGCAACCCCTACAGCCCGCATATCGACATGTCCGGAGACGAGAAGCATATTAAGATATTTTGAAACCGAATTTCGGTTCATATTGAGAATTCGTGAGACATCTGTGATAGAAAGACCCCGTGGTTCATTTTTCAGAAGCCCTTTTACCCGTGACAACTCCCTTTTACTTTCGTCAATTTCCAGTGCCACTTCTATCGCTCCGTACGGGTTAGTATATTAGTTCATGATATATATTGTTACCCCCTTTTGACATGCAATACCGAATGGTTCTTGGATTTGTCACCAAGTGCAAAATATAATACCGACCCCCCCTGCCCTACTATCCCTTCATCGGGCATCTGAAAATATCATGTGCATTTAATATGATAAAACCAAGGAATATATATGAAGGGTACACGGAGAACCACCGCTGCTGATGGTGGATGGCACCTGAATTTCTGGGTTGTAGCCATCCTCACGTTCAGTCTCATCTCTGTAGCCATTATTCTCTATGGCATCTCCATCGGAATCACCAACCTGACGGCATATCTTTTTCTTATTCCCATCATATTTGTCGCCTACCGCTTCCCTGAACGCGGGATATCTTTCTCTCTCATTGTTGGCATTCTCAATATGCTCCTGCACTATCCTTTCCTCGCGCTGCTTGGAGAACCCTATCTGATCTTTGTCAATTCCATTGTGCTCGTAGGAACTGGTGTTGCGATATCCCTTCTCTCAGGTGAGGTGAATAAGGAGAAAGCGCGCTATGAGTCAATTTTTACCACTTCACAGGCGGGTATTCTTCTCCTTGAGTACCCCTCACTCATTATCAGTGAGGTCAACAGCCGCCTTGAACGAATGCTTGCCTACCGTCCGGGGGAACTACAGGCACTACCCCTTGCCCGCATCTGGAAGGACACCAATGAAATGGAGGCATTCTTCTCTGCCATCGCTGAAGTCCGGCCCGTATCAGACGTGGAGACACGGTTCCTTCGAAAAAACGGTGATGAAATCGTCGTACTCCTCTCTGTCGGTAGCGGGTATGGCACATCCGTAGTGCTCACGCTGACCGATATCACCGCCCGAAAAAGAGCTGAAAAGGA
Organism: uncultured Methanoculleus sp.; assembly: GCA_964523185.1. Classification (GTDB taxonomy): domain Archaea; phylum Halobacteriota; class Methanomicrobia; order Methanomicrobiales; family Methanomicrobiaceae; genus Methanogenium. The sequence continues at coordinate 5,928 of CAZFXY010000082.1, read as the reverse complement.
GCGTGAACAGGAACGACTCCGCTCCCAGACCTATCTCAACACCGCAGGAGTAATGCTCTTTGTGCTACAGGCAAACCACACCATCGCACTGGCTAACCGACGAACAGATGAGGTACTGGGAACATCTGACCGCATGATCATCGGGCACGACTGGTTCTCCACATTCCTTCCGGAACCAATCCGGGACGATGAACGACGACGGTTCAACAGTATACTCACCGGAAAAAAAGTGCTGGATGATTCCTTTGAATATCCTGTCATCACCCCCCGCGGTGAACGGATTATTTCCGGCCATTTTACTGTTCTCCGGGACGAAAACAACCTAATCACCTCTGTCCTCTACTCCGCAGACGATGTCACCGATGCGCGGATGATGGAGGAGAAGATCCGCCTCTCGGAGGCGAACTACCGAACCCTCTTTGAAGGAGGAGGTGCTGCGACGGCTATCCTGACACGCGATGGCATTATGGCTCTCATCAATACCCAGTTTGAACGCCTCAGTGGTTATCACAAGGCAGAGGTGGAGAATCAGATGGGCTGGCAGGAATTTATCCGTGTTCGATCCGGAGAGGTGGGAGAAGAAAAGGACGCGAAAATTCCTGATATACGCTGGCCGCCGGAGACCGGGGCAGGGTGGATGTCTGCAACAGAGACACAGGAATTTGAATTGGAATTCAAAGTCAGGGACGGGACATACAGGGATGTTATCTGTTGGGCATCACCTATTCCCGGCACAGACCAGTATGTCGCCTCCATACTGGACATCACCTCACGCAAGCAGGCAGAAGACGAACTGCGACGCTCCCTGCGGGAAAAAGAGGTGCTCTTAAAGGAAGTGCACCACCGAGTCAAGAACAACATGCAGGTCATTTCATCTCTCATTTCTCTGCAGGCGGACAAAGTCACCGATCCGGAGAGTCTGGAACGTCTCCGCGAAAGCCAGAACCGGATCAAGTCCATGGCACTCGTGCATGAATCCCTGTACCAATCTGAAAATCTTGCATCCATTGATCCTGCGGAATACCTCAGAAATCTGGCATCCGAGGTGATATCGTCGTACTCCCTGGAAACCCCCATCACGGTGGATTTCTTTATCGCTGTTCATTCAATGGATATTGACACTGCCCTCCCCTGCGGACTCATCGTGAATGAACTCATATCAAACTCACTGAAACACGGATTTAAAGGAAGAAGTGAGGGGAAGATCAATATTGAACTAAACGAGACGGATGATGCATATGTCCTCTCGGTTCAGGATGATGGTTGTGGGCTGCCCACTACCTTTGATATTACCCGTCTCGAGTCTCTCGGCATCAAACTGATCAATGTCCTCACCCGTCAGATGCGCGGGACGATAGAGATCGGGACCGGCGAACCGGGATGTTTATTTACATTCCATATTCCCCGGACAGGCCAGATGTAAGCCCGTTATCTGTTACACCGTGATAAATCGCCATATCGGTGACATGCAAAAAAATACAGAATGAGACCCAATAGCCGGCCTGCCTGCGGCGCAGATAAGCATGCACCGGGGTGTTCGGGAGCAAACAGATGAAGACACACAGATAAAGGTCTTTACCCCGTTCGGGGTGAAACGGGAGTGCTCTATTACAACTATACAAGTAGCATCCACCATCTGGTCAGCCATCTGGTCAGCCATCTGGTCAACGTAATAAAACGAATAAAACCGCATCGCCCTCCAAACCGCTCGGAGAAGTGACGGGCTCCCGATGAGCTTTATGCCGACACAGATCGTAAAAACCTCTTTTTTGAGTCGTCAAAACGGGTCAAAGCGGATCATACCGGTCATTTTTTCGTATCAGACGAAAGTGGGAGTAGCTGACCCGCCGCCCGGCATCCACAACCGTATCACAGCGCAAAACATCCGCTGGCCAGCTAAAAGGAGAGAATCTCCCTCCCCTCTCTGACGCAGACAATGCAGCCGTATATGCCACATCATGCTCAGTGGCATCGCTCTGGGGGACACAAGACCCCAATCTTAAGTTCCACGGTACCGGAGCACCTCGTTTTCCGGCAGGGTGTGGATATCAAGGCCCCGCATCGCGTCACCAAGGCCCCGGGAGACCTCAGCAATAATGGTGGCATCGTCATAGTGGTTTACTGCTTCAACGATGGCTCGTGCCATCTCAGCAGGCATCTCTGACTTGAAGATACCGGAACCTACAAAGACACCGTCACAGCCAAGCTGCATCATCATCGCCGCATCACATGGCGTTGCAATGCCACCGGCAGAGAAGTTGACAACCGGCAGGCGGCCACGTTCAGCACAGTCCTTCATGATATCAAACGGCGCCTCGATGACCCGTGCACGGGCAGCAATCTCGAAATCATCCATACCCTGAAGTTCGTGGATCTCAGATGTTATCGCCCGCATGTGCCGGACTGCTTCCACCACATTCCCCGTGCCTGCCTCGCCTTTGGTCCGGATCATCGCCGCACCCTCATTGATGCGGCGACATGCCTCTCCAAGATTGCGTGCACCGCAGACGAATGGTACCGTAAATGCAGTCTTCACAATATGGTAATCCTCGTCTGCCGGTGTTAAGACCTCAGACTCGTCGATCATGTCAACACCCAGCGCCTCAAGCACCTGTGCTTCCACAAAGTGGCCGATACGTGCTTTCCCCATCACCGGGATGGAAACCGCCTCAATAATTTCTGCCACCTTTGCCGGGTCTGCCATCCGGGCAACGCCGCCTGCCTTGCGGATGTCAGCAGGGACACGCTCGAGTGCCATCACTGCAATAGCGCCTGCCTCTTCGGCGATGACTGCCTGTTCTGCGTTCACAACATCCATGATGACGCCGCCTTTCTGCATTGCTGCAAAGCCGCGCTTCACGAGTTCAGTCCCGAACCTGAGATCTTCAAGTTTCATTGTCTGTACGTCTTGTCCTGTAACTGCAATAAATACATGGTCAGAAGCACCCTGATCCTGCCACTCATGTCTCCCCGCTTCAGAGAAAAATAGGAATGAGGGATCTGGCTGCGATAAGGCACATGGTGCATATCAGGGCAGCGATGAGCGTCGCACCCCGGACCGCTGAAACGATGGCCGGCCCGCCCTCCCAAAGGCTCTGTTCTTTATCCCCAATGGTGTACACACCCGGTTTCACAAAGGCAGTCCCGGTTCCTCCGGCCACAAGCGCCATCGTGATGCCACCGTTATAGCCTGGACGGAGGTGTGCATCGCGGCGCATGCACCGCCAGGCAGCACCGGCTCGTCCAAAAGGCAGAAACCAGAGAAGGAGGCAGATTCCGGCGAACCGTGCAGGAAGATAGCAGAGGACGTCATCCAGACGGGCAGGAAACCAACCAATATACCGCCGGTGATCGCAGTAGCCGAGCATTGCATCCATCGTATTTGTAGCGCGAAAGACAGCAGCACCGGTGAGACCCGTCAGGGTGAACCAGAAGAGCGGCCCGATAATGGCATCCGTGAGGTTTTCTGCCATCGACTCGTAGGCAGCAGAGCGAACCTCTTCGTCCGTCAGGGTTGCGGTACTGCGCGACACAAGCATCTGCACCTCGTCCCGGCCGCCACCGGCAGCAAGCCCGCGTTCCACCGCCGCGACATGTTCTTCAAGAGAACGCCACCCCACAGTCAGGGAAAGGAGGCACCCACCTGCCACGATATAGAAGAATACCGAAAAAAATTGCGACACCAGACAGAACGGCAATGCAAAGAGAAAAATGGTACACAGGCAGCATACGGCGCCATAGATCCGTTCCCATGACGGGGTACACCTTCCAGGCACGCCCCACCATGCGACATATCGTCCCAGCCAGGCGGTCGGATGCCACCTGTTTGGGGGATCCCCTGCTGCACGGTCAGCCGCGAGGGCTGCCCAGAGGATCAGCGGTTCGAAAACCATGCCGCGATGACACCGAGAAGGAGGAGGACATACGCAATGTAATTATACACCATCTCCCCCTCCGCACACCAGAGACTATAGAGGAGCAGGGAGAGTCCCACGGTGAGGGCCACCGGAAGAATGCCCCCCGGTGAAAGAAGATTTACGCCACGTTTTCCATCGTCCAGGCCGGGAAGATCCGGACTTTCGGTAAAACATTCTTCAACCTCGGAACGCAGAACCGAAATCAACGTTTCTGCACATTTGGTTCCGTACCCGACGATCACCTGTAGACAGAACTCACCGGAAGGCGCGTATTCCCGGACGGGGATGATGAAGTCCTTATCATTCGGGACATAGATGTTCTCGTGATAAAAGTCAGTAAACAAAGAGGCATTGATGGCCTTCAGCGTCAGGTGAATTGGTGAGCCATGGTTGACGAACCGGACGACAAGGTCAGTCCCCGGGACAGCGATGGTATTCTGCGGTACATCAACCGCGTTTATTTGTCGCCTGTTCAGATGAATTTCACAGATGCCTGTCACAATACCTTTTTCCCCCAAGTGAATATTATTGGTCCGTTTTCTTCTCCTGTGGGAGAAGATTTGGAATACCCTCTGAAATCGGATAATTAATGCCGCATGCACTGCACCACAGGACACCACTGATGACATCAGTGGATCCCTTCTCTGTCTCCACCGTCTCAAATGCCTTTAACTCGAGATCCCCCCTGCAGACCGGACAGCAAAGAATCTCAATTGTTTCTGTCCTCATAGATCACCGTATGTCGATGATCTGGGACATCTCGGGTCCTGTTGAGATGAGTTTGACAGGTACGCCAATATCCTTTTCTGCCTGCCGGATGAAAGCGAGCGCCTTCTCGGTTAGCTGACTGTACTCAGTGGCCCCAAAGCATGTCTCATCAACATTGTCGATGCCCGTGATGGCAGCGATCGTACAGCCATTGATCATCGCAGAGTAGCGCGCCATCTTTCCGTCCCAGCAACCAATGCGGCGTTCGCGGTGGGTGACGGTTCCAAACTCTTCTATGCCGAGCGCATGAGATTCCTTCCGTGTCATCTCGGTTCCAAAAGGACCTTCGCCAACCCGTGTCGGATACGCCTTGAATACGACAATCACATCATCGATGCGGGTGGGGCCGACACCATTGTCAGCAGCAATCTGGGACGCTGAGGTATCCTTGGAGGTGACATAGGGGTAGGTTCCGTAGTACAGAGATATGCCGAATCCCTGAGTTCCTTCCAGAATAACTGTCTCTCCTCTGTCCAGTGCATCATTGATTTCCTGAGCAGTATCAATGATGTATGGGGCAAGTTCGGGCACATTTTTTGCCTGCATTGCAATTCGCTGCACCCGGTCGACATTCGCAGGTCCGCATCCGGTTCCGGTGGAGCCTATGGTCTTAGAGAGATATTCATTACCACGGTCCAGCTCGATATGCTTCTCCTCAATAATAGAACAGCGTCCGTCGATGAAAATCCGGCCCTCAACCCCGACATACGCTATTTCCTGTTTCAGCACCCGGGGGTCGACCAGCACACCTGTGCCAATAAACAGGCGTGCGTCCGGGAAGACAAACCCCGATGGGATCATCCGTACCCCATACTCTTTTTCTCCGACCTTTACGGTATGGCCGGCATTCGGACCGACTCCACCCCGCGAGATAATGGACGGTTTGTCCTTATGGGCAACATGGGCAACAATTTTCCCCTTACCCTCATCTCCAAAAAACCCACCGACGATGATTGTGCAGCTCATTATTTGATCAGATTACCATTGGAATAGTAAGGACATAAACCTTACAATCAAGTCTGAATATCAACCGGTGCCAATAAATCGCAGAGGTCTCCAGTGGAAATGAAGGGGTAGAAGCAGATCGAAATTCTTTATCTACGTTACCAGAATATCTCAGCACCCAAAGCCTGCATCATCCGTCCGCGGCACGATTCAGATGCACGGAACCATACAGATTTGTCTGACATTCACATTTCGCACCCTTCCAACAGATGAGCAGATTATTTTCGGCTGAGTACAC
>CAZFXY010000081.1:0-8275 GCA_964523185.1 uncultured Methanoculleus sp. | reverse complement strand
AAAAGTATATACTGATGCACATCTGATTGTGGCCAAAACATCTTTAAACCTTGAAAAAAACGCATATATACCGCTGAATGAAATGCAGAAATGGTTATAACAGCACGAGTATCCAACATATAAATCAACGCATCCCTGCATACCGGCGTCGTCCGGGCATAGGTATTGTATGACATTGAACAGCACGCAGTGATCGGATTCATGCATTCTGCAATGGGATAAACCACTTTTCCCCGGATATGCATTGCGACACCGAACACCGAACACCGACGGACATATTGCCCCGGGCGTCGATGCACTTCGCGTGACGCGATGACACAGGATAAGACCCCCTCCCTCAGGCGCACACTGACATTCCCAGAGGTTGTTCTCTCCGGAATTGGGATAATATTAGGTGCAGGCGTCTATGCACTCATCGGTGAAGCAGCAGCCATCGCAGGTAATGCCCTTTGGATATCCTTTATTCTCGCAGCACTTATTGCCTCCTTCACCGGTCTTTCCTATATGGAACTCTCCTCCATGTTCCCCACTGCCAGTGCAGAATATGAATATTCCCGCCGCCCTTTCGGGGAGACGGTTGCGTTTATCATCGGTATCATGGTCATACTCTCCGGAATCGTAGGGGCAGCCACCGTCGCGCTCGGGTTTGCCGGATACTTTTCTGCGTGGACCGGGGCCCCCACCCTTCCGGTGGCAGTCGGCCTCTTACTCGCCCTTTGTATCATCCTGTTGATCGGCATCCAACAATCGGTCATCGTTGCCATCATCTTCACCGTGATTGAAGCGGGAGGTATCGTTGGGATCATCATCATCGGCCTGCCCTATATCGGATCCGTGGATTATTTCGTTGCACCGCAAGGGTTTCCCGGCATCTTTGCAGCAGCAGCCCTGATCTTTTTTGCCTATCAGGGCTTCGAGGAGATGGTCAAACTCTCAGATGAAACTATCCAGCCTGAAAAGACCATCCCCGCAGCCCTTTTGGCAGCAATAATTGTCACCATCATCCTTTACATTGCCGTCTCCATATCCGTGGTGAGTATCGGGGGATATGAAATGATTGCCGGCTCTCCCAATCCCTTTGCTGCAATTGCAGGGGAGGCATTCTCCGGCGGTTATCTGCTTTTTACGATAATTGCCCTCTTTGCAACGGCAAACACCGCCCTCTTAATGATGATGGCCTCCTCACGGATTCTCTACGGGATGGCCAAAAAAAAGACATTACCTGCTGTTATTGCATATGTCCATCCCGGACGGCAAACGCCGATGGTGGCCATCGTGGGTGCGGCGATTGTTTCCATGCTGTTCCTGTTGCCGGGGAATATCAGGGATGTGGCTTTGATTGCAAACTTCACGCTCTTTGTTACGTTTATCGTGATTAATGCCGCTGTGATACGACTCCGAAAGACGATGCCGGACACACCCCGACCATACCGGATGCCCGGAGCTGTCCGAAACGTGCCTGTCCCTGCAGTGCTTGGTATTGTGACCTGCGTTTTTTTCCTGTTTCAAATTGATGTGCCGGTAATAGTGATCGGCATCTTCCTCATTATTGGTGCTGCAATCATCGGATGGGTGCTGCGTCGCCGGACGGGAAACAAAGAAAAGATGTAAATACGGTTGTTCCCGGTTTTCAGACGGTGCATATCCCAGTGTTCCCAACGTCCCTCCCCGGGCGTATGTATGCCATGCCAGTCAACTACCCCAACCTAAAGAGACAGGGTACTCCTTGCAGGGGTGTTGAACGACACGAACGAACGGCACGGACTGAACGGCACGGACTGAACGGGTTCATGCATTCTGGAATGGGTTAAACCCTTTTTTCCTGGGATATGCACCGCAGACACCAGAGACACCGACGGACATATTACCCCCAACGTCGATGCACTGCCTGTGGCTCGATGACACAGGATACGGATCCATCCCTCAGGCGTACGCTCACCTTTTCGCAGGTCGTTATCTCTGGAGTAGGAATAATTTTAGGTGCGGGCATCTATGCACTCATTGGTGAAGCAGCAGCCACCGCAGGCAATGCCCTTTGGATATCCTTTATTCTCGCAGCATTCGTAGCCTCCTTCACCGGACTTTCCTATATGGAACTCTCCTCCATGTTCCCCGGTGCAAGTGCAGAATATGAATATTCCCGCCATCCTTTCGGCGATAAGGTTGCATTTATCATTGGGATTATGGTGATACTCTCCGGGGTTGTTGGGGCAGCCACCGTCGCGCTCGGGTTTGCCAGTTATTTTTCCGCGTGGACCGGGGCTCCCACCCTTCTGGCAGCAATTGGTCTCTTGCTTGTGCTTTGCATCATCCTTTTGATCGGCATACGTCAGTCTATCACCTTTGCGATCATCTTCACCCTGATTGAGGTAGGGGGTCTCATTGGGATTATCATCATCGGCCTGCCCTATATCGGGTCAGTGGATTATTTTGTCGCACCACAAGGGCTCCCCGGCATCTTTGCTGCGGCAGCTCTGGTCTTTTTTGCCTATCAGGGCTTCGAGGAGATGGTCAAACTCTCGGATGAAACCATCCAGCCGGAAAAGACCATCCCCGCGGCCCTCCTGACAGCCATTGTCATCAGTATTGTCATCTACATTGCCGTCTCCATAACGGCGGTGAGTATTGGAGGGTATGAAATGATCGCCGACTCTCCCAATCCCTTTGCTGAGATTGCGGGTCAGGCATTCTCCGGTGGTTATCTCTTATTTACGCTAATTGTCCTTTTTGCAACAGCAACCACCACCCTCCTGATGATACTTGCCTCCTCCAGGATTCTCTACGGTATGGCCAAAAAGAGGGCATTGCCTGCTGTAGTTGCATATATTCATCCGGGACGGCGAACGCCGGTGGTGGCCATCGTGGGTGCAGCGATCATCTCCATCGTTTTCCTGTTGCCAGGGAATATCCGCGATGTGGCCCTGATTGCAAACTTCACGCTCTTTGTTACGTTTATCGTTATCAATGCCGCCGTGATACGACTCCGAAAAACCATGCCGGATACACCCCGACCATACCGGGTGCCTGGAGCTATCCGAAACGTGCCCGTTCCTGCAGTGCTTGGTATTGTCACCTGCGTCTTCTTCCTGTTTCAGATTGATCTGCACATCATGGTGATCGGCGTTCTCCTCATTCTTGGTGCCACCGCCATTGGGTGGGTGCTGTCACGTTGGGCGAGAAACGGCGAGTAAAATAGGAACTCGGCGTTTTCATTAGGGTATATATTCTCGTTTTTTCTGCTTTTTTCCCGGCAATTTTCAAAAAAGACAACGGAACAGATGTGCTGTCCCGAAGACAGGATGGGAAAAGATAACTGAGGTGGCTGAGGTGGATGAGGTGGCTGAGATGGCTGATGTGATGGGTATTTAGTCGGTATCTTCGTCTGCCACCTGAACCGGTGAACAGCCTGTTCGGCAGCGTGCCAACATCTCCCCTGTCTCGTCCGGGTAACGGATATCCGGGATGATGACAACGTCATGAGGGAGCATTCGTATGGCCCGGAAGATGCTGTCCCAGGGAATGGCGTCATCTTCGTACTCTTCCCCAGCATCGGGTCGTATAAAAAAGCCCTTCAGGGCATCGGCAGGAAGTGGCGAGAGAAAGGCGGAAAGGGAGGTTCTTGCATGATGAGCGGCGGATTTGAGTGTCATGGTATCCAGCAGCACGCCACAGGTATTACAGCATTCCGGCACCTGTGCCTGCATCGTGAGCCAGAAATCGCGGATATCATCCCCGGACTGTATCAGTGAGGGGTAGCCGTTTTGAATGAGAACAGACGGGGCAATGCCGCAGAAGTCTCTATAGGTGGTTTGGATATACCGCATTGCCCGTGCAATCGCAGAGAATGTCATGCCATGCGCCTTTCCCGGATGAATAACGATCATGTCAGCTGGTTTGCCGAGATGATCAGAGATGAGAATGAGCATCTGGACAAACTCGGTCAGCCAGACGCGGTCATCCCACCGGAGAACCGCGGCCGGGTGCCGTATGCCGAACTGATCGGTGTGTGGAAAGGAATATTCCGTATTAAAGAGATACCGCGTCGCGTTGGGAAGATCTTTGCCTTCTTCATAGAGCGTACAAATCGCGGCAGGCGTCAGCATTGCATGCATCGGAAGGCCGGTTGCTTTTTCCTCCGCTATCGTAGTGATAAAACCGGCGTTTATTTCACCATAGGTGCACCCGTGCCGGACGCTCTCCTTCCACCGGCGGGCAAGCCCCCCGCGGAAGGCGTCAGTCGTCTGCCTGAGAGACGGACAGACATACGATACCTGTGCCATAGCTGAAGAGAGTGTCTGGTCAGCCAGAGAGAAAAATGATGTGGATTGATGTTTGCCGGAAAAGCGGGGATACTGCATTGCACGGTAAAATAGTAATAGAGACGTAAACGCCACAGATAACCGAAATAGGGGCATTATTCGGCTGAAATCGCACCCAGCCCCCGTTTGACCTGCCCGTCCGTTTGGTGCATCTGCATCCACGATGCGACAATCCACCCTCCGGTAGCAGCTGCGGGCCCGGCGGTGCAATGGAACAGTTCATGCCTGCCCGACGACGGTTTTGTGCATGATAGAGAGCGTGATTCTCAGGGCCTTCCCGGCCTCACGCAGAAGATAGTAAATCTCCCGCTTTTTCATTGCGTTCATCACATCATCGGTCTGAAACAGGTCGGCCATGCAGCTGATGTAGGTGTCTTCGATGGCGTGAATTTGCATGCGCCCATTCCGGATGGAGACCTCGACCCGGGCCTTGTCCGTCCCCAGGTACCGGGTTCCTTCCACCACATGACGGGTGCCGTAGAGAAGTGAAAGAGACATCTCCCGGATGGGTTCGTCAGGTCTGACATCGAAGGCATACATTTCCCGGGCTATTTCAACAGCATAATTCAGGATATAATCGATATTCCGAGAGAGAGTGTAAATATCCCGTCGGTTAAACGGTGTGGAGAATGCCTCGATGAGTCTGGCCTCCAGGGTATACCGAAGGAGATCAACCTCACCTCCGATCCTGATGAGGTCATCCGGGGGGAAGGGAATGTCCTGATTGACCCACTCAAGATAGGCCTCCATCCCCGTAACGGTGCTTTCTGCCTGTTCCACGAGCATCGCGACAAAGTCGTATTTCTGCGGGAAGAGTGATCCAAACATGCCCCGCATTCTCCCCGTTTTTTTGGGTTCTTTTGTATTTTCGTCCATTTTTTTCACTCTTTACATTAGTTTTATCAGCACCACCAGTACCCCTGAGAGGATAATGGTTGAAGGAATCGTTACAATCATGGAAATAATCAGTTCCTTACCAACCTGCCACCGTACATCCCGGGGATTTTCTGCGGTCCCGACGCCGATCACCGACATGGTGATGATGTGCGTGGTTGAGACAGGAGCTCCGGCAATCGTGGAGAGGGCAAGCGTAATGCCAGATGATATCTGCGAGTCCATGGCATGCACCGGTTTGAGAGAGAATATCTTATTTCCAATGGTCTTCATGACACGCCATCCGCCGCTCAGCGTTCCCAGCGCGAGAAGAACGGCACAGGCGGCCCGTGTCCAGAAAGGGACCTCGATGACGGCGGATTCTCCTGCAGCAAGCAAAACGAGGGCGATAATGCCCAGTTGTTTTTGTGCATTGTTTGAGCCGTTAAAGAAGGCCATCCCAGCGGTTGCCAGCCAGTTGATACGGATAATGCTGTTATTTATCGTGCGTTTTGCATTTCTGAAGGCGACCCGCGTGCATGTGCGCATCAGGTATCCCCCCACGACTCCCAGTACGATGGAGAAAACTAAAAAGAGCAGAATTCTGACCAACCCGGTGATCTCATGCAGGGGGGAAAGGAGTTCGGTTACCCCCCAGGAGATGCTTTCTATGCCTGACGCCATGATGCCCGCCCCGATGAGCCCGCCGATGATGGCATGCGTAGAAGAGGAGGGGAACCCGAAGTACCATGAACCGATATTCCACGCCACTGCGGTAAGGATAGCGGCAAGGAGAACCTGCAGGAGCAGTGCTCCGGCAGGAATGGTAAGGAGGGCGGAGAGCGTGAACGCAACCGCACTTCCCCCGAGAATGGCCCCAAGAAAGTTCATGCATGCCACCATGACGATCCCCTGCGAGGGAGTGGCTGACCCAGAGGCGATAAAGGTGGCAGCCACTGTGGCTGAATCCTGAAACCCGTTGGTAAACGTGAAGGCAAAGGCGAGGCAGAGGGCGATGATTGCGATGAGAATCATAGGTCGGGCTACCGATGGAGGCGATGGGGCATTTGAACCAGGGAGGGTGCTTGGGACGATTGTGCTGGCAATATATTACGGATATATCACAGTAAGAACGTATTGTATGGATCTCACTCGGGCGACCCGCTAAACAATTATATGGATCTCACTCGGGCGACCCGCTAAACAATTATATGGATCTCACTCGGGCGACCCGCTGAACAACCATAAAGATTTCACCCGGATCTTGCTGACGGGCAGATGTATGCACGCTTTTTTCCTCACCCCCAAAAGGAAACCTTCGTTCGGATAAAGGAGATGAATGCTCAAATTCAGATGCAATCCCTTATAACCCTTAGGAAGTAATAGGATAGCACCCTGTCCTCACTGGTTCACACTAACACAAACCCTTTGCAGGTCAGGGCCCTGAATCTCATTTATTCGTTTTGACGACATTTTTTCTGATGATGTTTCTTTTTCGACTGGTTGCTTTGATTAAGAACATTACAGGGCAAAGAAACGCGTTTTATTAATATTACGAATAAATCCAAACAAACAGGCCCGACGCGAAAATAACGGGCGATGTCGCCCTTTGGTTGCGTGACAGAGCTGAACTGATCCAACACATCAAAACAACAAAACCTGCTTTTCCAGATCGGTACCTGTGCCGGACCGTCCCATCCCGCCAGAACATCCGGGGAAGAATGCATGCGTTTGCGTTCACGTGCGCGGAAATGCAGATCATTTTGATGCCCCCTCCCTCCTCTATGATCTTTATCTATCTCTATCATTTTCGCCCTTCTCCGCTATTATTCGCCCATCTCCGCCCGTAAATTCATTACCAAAGAGCACCGATTCAGGTACGCATATTTATTGCACGAGAGGAGTCACGTAGCCAATAGCGTGGGTTCAGGAGTTACGCATACTTATTGGCAGTAGATTACCTGTAAATCTATATCAGAAGAGCGACCAATAGATTGTGCACACTTTTGTGCGAGCGTTTCCGAGTGGCCAAAGGAGCCGGACTCAAGATCCGATCTCGTAGGAGTTCGCAGGTTCAAATCCTGCCGCTCGCATTTTCATTTTGGGTTATCGTTAGTAGTAAAAACGCCATAATTGTTATTTCTTAATTATATGACCCGACCTTTCACGGTAAAATCCATCCCCCGAAACAGCAATCCGTCTTTTTTCGCACCATCCCCTCGCTCATGTCCCATTCCCGGACAAGCCGGGCATACCACCTTTCACAGACGCTCGCCCGCTGCTCTTCGGAAGGGTAGACTGACGAGGAGTGGGATGATGCCCTCATCAAAAGCCTCACAGCAGCCGGATACCGTGTGCAGCAGTAATTGCCGGAAGAATGGAATACACGGGGCGGCATTTCCGTCCGTATGGATGAGAATCCGCCAACAGAGAAAGCAGAATTGAATGATGAAAACATAGATGATAAAAAACAAAAGAAAATCCTAGAGGGGCTATATCTCATGCGCCTAATTTCTCCGGGAGCTTAAGATCTGAGAAACAGATTGCAAAGAATTAGCTCAACATACTCAAATTGATACGTGGTTTTACCATCCATACGTTTTCACATAGATTAGGTATTCAAAATCACTTAGGATGGAATTATCGTACTATTAGCTTCTCCGCGTCTTTGGCGGCCCGAATTATTGTATTGTTTGCCGTAAAGACGGTAATGCCAGACACAGTTGCAAAATCACCATCATCTGTAATTATCTGTGGGACATCCATAGTTTTTTTAATTTCCCTAAGATAAACAATGTCATAACAATCGAGGCAATATTTTTTCAAATCTTCGATCGTATGTTTGCTACTTTGTTCATCCATTGTAATGGCGAATGATTCAGAAGAATTACAAACGGTTTCCCAAGCAATTTCAATTTCTTCAATAACTATTTTTCTTTCATCGGAGAAATTATGGCGGAATTCCTTTAGGCTTGGTTTTTCTTCAAAACCTTCGCAAAAAATATCATATTCTGACATTTCTATAACATGAGCTATTTCTGAAAAGATTAGCTCACAACGCTTCATTTTAGCATTTATTGAAA
>CAZFXY010000080.1:0-8285 GCA_964523185.1 uncultured Methanoculleus sp. | reverse complement strand
TCGTGGACATGCAGGCGCGTTTCCCGCTCTTTTCCTTCACTCACGTGAAAATGGGGTACATGAATCTCATGGGTCTTTGCAAGTTCTTCAAAGATGTAGTGGTGCCGTGAAGGCACGGGATGGTGAATATAATCCTGTGTTGAAATAAGAAGTATTTTCATATATTCAGTTTGTCCGCTCTACTCTTCATTCAACCGTCACACTCTTCGCAAGATTACGGGGTTTGTCAATATCCCGGCCAAGGGCGAGCGCCGTATAATATGCAATCCGCTGCATGAGCACCGTTACCGCAGCCACCTGCGCATACACATTCCCCTTTGGGACTGAAATGCAGACATCAGCGACATCCTGCAGATCAACGTCATCACCATATCCGATGCCAATGAGCGGAGTAGACCGTGCCTTCATCTCCCGTAGATTGCTCAGCATCGAATGGTACGCATCTCCTGGCAGACAGACGGCAACAACGGGTGTCTCTTCTGAAAGAAGAGCAAACGGGCCATGCTTTATCTCACCCGCCGCATATCCCTCAGCGTGAATATAAGAGATCTCCTTCATCTTGAGTGCCCCTTCCAGAGCGACTGGATAAAAGATTCCCCTGCCGACATAGAAGATGGTGGATGCGTTGACACAGAGTGCGACTGCCTCGCTCACATCGGTAAGAAGGGACTCCTCAATGGCCTGCCGGACGGAACGTTCCACAGACGATGTCTCATTACCGTTCATCCCTGAAAGTAGTCCGACAAAGGCTGCAAACTGTGCCATGTACGATTTTGTGGCAGCCACACTCATCTCAGGCCCGGCCCCCATATAAATCGTCTGTTCTGCCGCCCGGGTAATTGAACTTCCCTGGACGTTGGTTATTGCGACGGTAGAACAGTTGCAGGCAGACGCTTTTCTCAGTGCAGAGAGCGTGTCTGCGGTCTCTCCCGACTGGGAAACTGCAATCACAACCTCGTCATCCGGAGTGGAGAGATACCGGTACTCTGAAGCCATGTCCACACGAACAGGCACACCGCATTCTTTCTCGGCAAAATACCGGAAGAGCAGAGCAGCATTATATGAGGTGCCGCAGGCAATCACTGACACACCGCGTGCATGGTTCAGGAGAGAGCAAATCCCGGGGTGTTTCTGTGCCAGCCGGAATGACTGCTGGAATACATCCGGTTGCTCGAATATCTCCTTGAGCATGAAATGTTCAAAACCACCTTTTTTAGCCGCTTCGATATCATAGTCAACATACGTCGTTTCACGGACAACCAGCTCTCCCCTGTTTTCCATCGCAACGGACTCTCGCCGCAACACTGCGATATCCCCGTCTTCAAGAACGAGGATATCACGGGTATACGCAACGATGGGCGTTGGATCAGAGGACGCGAAAAATTCACCATCCCCCATGCCGATGACGAGCGGACTTCGCTTTCGGGCTGCAATGACCTCATCAGAATATGCACACAGTGCAAGAATCGCGTATGATCCTTCCAGAAGCGGGAGGACGGCACGGACGGCCGCAGGAAAATCACCCGCCCAAGCCTCCTCGATCAGATGTGCAATCACTTCGCTGTCGGTGTCAGAGGCAAAATGATGACCGCGGCTCTCCAGCCCGCGCTTGATTTCAGCATAGTTTTCAATAATACCGTTATGAACGATTGAAAACTGTCCCGTACAGTCACTGTGGGGGTGAGCATTGCGGTCATCGGGCGGGCCATGCGTTGCCCACCGGGTGTGCCCAATTCCACGGGTGCCCTGGCAGGCGGCCACACATTCCGTCTGCTCTGATATGCGCCCCTTCCGTTTGGCCACCATGATGTGGTCTGTCCCCGTGGCAACCCCAAACGAGTCATACCCCCGGTACTCAAGGTTCTTAAGACCCTCAACAATCACCGGCGCCGCATCTCTCCAGCCGATATATCCAACAATGCCGCACACCTACATCACCACTGTCTGATCAGGAATGAAACCAGAAATTGCCCGGCCCCCTGTCTCAACAACTACATTATTGCCAACAACAGCACCTTTGAGAACCGTAAAAGGCGCGGTGTCAACCCTGTCACCCATGATCGTGCCAAACAATCCGGAGACATGTCTTCCGCGAACATGTGTTGCAAACTCTCCGCATACAGCCGCGGTATGGTCTGCAAGTCTGCATCCCTCTCCAATCACGCTCTCCCGGACACTGGAATGCGATCCGACGGTGACATCATCCATCAGGATGCTCCGTGAGACATGCGAGAAGGGACCTATGGTAACACCAGAACCAATCGCCGTTCCGGCAGATATACAGGCATTCGGACCGATGATGCAGTTTTCGCCGATGATTGCCGGGCCGGTGATCACCGTCCCGGGAAGGATCTCGGTCCCGCGACCAACAGACACCCGGCCGTTGACCGTCGCATTCCGTGCGAGGGTTCCCGAACAGAAAGGCTCCGTCTTTTTTAGTAGCGATCGGTTCAGAGCGAGAAGTTCCCACGCAAAAACCGCATCAGACCACCCATTGACACGGTGCGCACGGATCTTCGTTCCATCAGCGATCATCCGGTTAATAACGTCCGGGAATTCCAACCCGGATTTGTAATACCTGAATACTGAAGGGTCCAGTGAAAAGACACCGGTGGAAACCATAAATGATTCAGCCACCTCAGGTTTCTCTGTGATTCCCTTCACAAAACCCTCGTGGGTCTGCACCACCCCGAAATCTGTTGGCCGGGAATGGGGTGTTGTGAGAAGCCCTGCCCCGCTGTCACAGAGGGGGCGCAGCGCTGCTGCGGTGATTACGTTGTCGCCGGGGAGGAGGAGAAATCTGCCGGAAACATGCTCTTCTGCCGCCTGGAGGGCATCTGCCACACCCAGTTGCTTTTCCTGAACAGCGACGTTGACTGTTACCGGAAGCTCTGCAAGGCGGCGAATGACCTGCTCTTTGCGGTATCCGACAACAACGGTGATGTCCCGCACCCCTACCTCGGTCAGTGCTTCGATCACGTACTCGATGATGGGCCGGTTTGCCACCGGAAGAAGCGCCTTCGGCCTGTTGCGAGTCAGCGGACGTAGCCTTGATCCTTCTCCGCCTGCAAGAACAACTGCCTGCATAGGTATCAGTACCTCCCGAGAACGGATTCATCTGCAACCGTACCGTTGACCAGGGTGTGCGGCCCGACCCGCACATCTCTCCCGACAGAAGCGCCGACATTTATGGAGCAGTTGATGCCAAAAAGAACATTGTCGCCAATAACCGCTCCAAATTTCTTGCGTCCGGTAGAAATACCTCCTACGTTCACTGGCTCCTTGTCATGGCGGAGGTTTGCCACCTTTGTTCCGGCACCGAAATTACAACCGGATCCAATGACACTGTCGCCGATATAGGTGAAGTGGGGAATTTTCGTCCGGGAAAAAATCACCGAGTTTTTTAACTCACTGGCATGCCCGATATGGCAGTCGTTTCCAATGACCGTATGCCCCCTGATGTAGACATGCGGTCCAATGGTGCACCCGCTTCCGATCATACAGGGACCTTCGATGTAGGTCCCGGATCGAATAACACTTCCCTCTTCAAGCACCACAGCACCTTTCAGCGTCACGCCATCTTCAACCTCTCCCCGGATATCAGATGCCATATCAGCGAGGGCATACTCATTTGCTTCCAGAAGATCCCACGGTGCTCCGATATCGCACCAGGAAGCAAGCGGCACCGCGTGCAGCTCACCATGGGATATGGCAGGCTTCAGTGCATCGGTCAGCTCATATTCTCCGCGGGGAGAGGGAACAAGGCGGTCTACCTCAGCAAAGATATCATCATCAAAGAGATATATGCCCGCATTTATCAGATTTCCTGGCGGGGTTATCGATTTTTCATAGATGCCGGTGACGATTCCCCCCGTTTCTGTGATCACACCGTACTGCTCCGGATTCTTACTCTCAACTACCCCGACCGCTGGTGCAGGAGAGGTGCATATGCGTCGGATGTCATCAGACGTTACGATCATGTCGCCGTTCATAAGAAGAAACTGTCCCTTCACCAATCCCTTTGCCGCACGGAGTGCGTCACCGGTGCCGGTCTGAGTTCTCTGGACGGTGTAGCGTATTGAGACGCCCCATTTCTCACCGCTCCCCAAATAGTCACGGATTTCCTTTTCCCGATATCCGACAACGATAACAAACGAATCAATTCCCACATCACGCACCGCACAGATCAAGTGTTCTATCATGGGGCGGTTTGCGACGGGAAGCATCACTTTTGGGCGGGTTGCGGTGAGAGGAGCCATTCGTTTTCCCTCACCTGCTGCAAGCAGGACACAGAGCATAGACAATCAGGTGATATTATCTCTATATTAACGTATACGTTTTCCTGAACGAAGGAGTTCTTCCCCTTTCTGTGCCATCATTTCTGCAGCGTCTGTATCACGCCCTTCTGCAGTGATGCGGACTTTTGGTTCCGTGCCGCTTGCCCGAATCAGACACCAGCCATCCTCCTCTTCAATGCGGATGCCATCTGATGGATTCTCTGCACCAAGCGCCAGAAGCAGCGCACGTCCATCCTCCCGGGGGAATGAACGACGGATGATGGGGTAATCTGGATATTCCGCAATTTTTTCTGCGACATCCCACTCTGCTGCCATGGCACAAAAGAGGGCTGCTGCATAGGGGCCGTCCGGGCAGAGGGAGTGTTCAGGAAAGATCCAGCTCCCGGAGGGTTCCCCGCCAAAATCGCCACCGGATACCAGCGCGTCAGATACAAATGAATCGCCCACCGGTGTTCTCCTGACGGACGCCACTTCTTCAATAGCCATTGATGCATCCACGGTTGTGACCACTCTCGTGGCATTCGTCCATTCTGCAAAGAGCATCAGGAGATGGTCACCGCTGATATAATCCCCTTTATTATCAAACGCCATGAACCGATCCGCATCACCGTCATGAATCAGCGCCCCCGCAGCACCTGCCTGCTTCACCATCGCAGGGATGTAAGGAAGATTTTCTTTGAGAGGTTCAGAAGGGCGCGCAAAGAAGCCCTGCACCGTGCAGTTGATGCCAGTGTAGCGTATCCCTCCGCGACGAAGAAGGAGAGGAGTTACCCGTGATGCCGCTCCGTTTCCGCAGTCAAGCACGACATGAAGACCTTCAGGGAGAGAGACAGCATCCATTATCGCATTCAGGTACGGATCGATGATATCTACTTCATGTGTTTCCCCCTGTTTGTTCCACCCGGTGGTGTGCGGCATCGCATAGGTCTCTTCAATCTCCTGCTGGCGTGCCAGAGAGAAGGCGGATCCGTCAGGGTTCACCAGTTTCAGCCCGTTATATTCCTCCGGATTATGAGACGCAGTGATCATGCATCCGGCATCATGGTGGCGAGCGGCATATGCTACGGTGGGCGTGGGTGCCACACCCCCGGAGACTACCCGGCATCCGGCCGCAGCGGCACCGGCAGTAAATGCTGCTTCGAGCAGGGGACCCGTTGTGCGTGCGTCACGTCCGATGACGATGGACGAGCAGGAGGCTCCGACACATCCACCTATTTCCAGCGCAGTTTTTATCAGTTCAGGGCCGTATGGGCGGCGTATTCCTGAAGAACCAAAAAGCATACAGGTACCATGAAAAAGAGGGGTATTCAATCTATCTGTTTGTTGCCGGTTATCGGGCAAAGGGGCACCAATGCTCTTCACTCAGGAAGGTAGCCACCCCTGCAGTGGAAGGGCCGATAAAGATCATCCGTTTTTTGCCTTTGTACTCATCGACTACCGCAAGCGAGTCGGCTGCGAAGAGGCCGTCGCCTCCCACGACGATGACATCCGCCTCTTCCGGGGAGGATACCACATTCTTTCCCAAGAGGCGGATGAGATCCGGAAGATTCCCGTTCACATAAATTTTTTCATGTTCAAAGGCAGAACGGAACTTTTCGAAGCATTGGTCATGATCTGCGGGGTCACATGCCTGTGCCTTCCGGCAGAGGCAGAGGAACCGCACCACCGCGCCCAGAATCCCGCAGGCAGCGGTCCGTTTCTCGGGGGTTTCAAGCGGTGCACCAAACATAAAAGGGATGCGTGTGACTGTTTCTATCGGGTACTGCGTGACTACATCTGCTGACACCCCGCCAAATTCAACTTTCAGGTTAACACCCCGCTCATACCTGCACACGGGTGCATCAGGCTGGCGTTTGATCTTCACATTGCCGTCATGGCATCCGGTTCCCTGGGTTACCTTCTCCATCTGCTCTACAGCCTCGGTGATAATACTCATATCTCCTCCTTTCGTACGATGACACGGGCCGGTGCCCCGTCACCATCGGTGATCTTCAGTGGCAGTGCAATCATGTAATATTTTCCTGCACTGATTGCACTGAGGTCAAGATATTCAATAATGGGGATACCTGCTCCCAGGATGATGCGGTGCACATCACCCGTCCCATTATATGCTTCAATGGAGGGAGTATCAATCCCAATGACCCGGATGGTGGATGAGGCCACAAGTTCTGCTGCATCTTCATCGAGATAGGCATATTCCGGGTCAAATGTTGTCTTTTCAGAATACCCTGTTTTCATGATGAGCCGTTCCTCATTCATCCAGGGGCGGATATCTTCCGGACGGATGGCAGAATTTCTGTGTCCCAGATCGATAATTCTCACCTGACCGATAAAGGTCTCAGACGGAATGTGGTCGATGGTCAGGCCGTCTTCGATATAATGTGCCGGTGAATCAATGTGAGTGCCGCTGTGGCTGCTTGCAACCAGCACGGAGACCCGATATCCCTCCCTCACAAAACGACGGCATTCCGGCACACAGTCCCCGGTATATGTACAGGCAGGTTCAGGAAAAGAGCGGGTGAGGTCAATAAAGGCCATACCCTTCAGAATCCATTTTCTGCAGCGTCAATTGCAGCATCAATCTGTCGCTGGAGTGAATGAGGGAGACCCTGTATCTTCACGTCCAAAAATCCGCGGATGATGGTTGCTGTTGCTTCTTCCTCATTGAGACCACGCGCCATCAGGTATTCAATCTCATCGCGGGCTATTTTACCCACTGCCGCCTCATGGGACAGTGAGGTGTTGGTGAGGCGTCCCTCGATCTCGGGGATTGCATGGATGATCCCGTCCTCAAGAATGAGACCCTTGCACTCAATATGACCTCGTGTATCCTCTGCCGCACCGATGATGTGGGCTCTCGTTATCACTGTACCGCCCCGGGTGATCACGCGGGACAGGAGCTCGGCACCTGAACCTTTGGCCTCCAGAATCGCACGCTGACCGAGGTCAAGCTCAGACCCCTCTGGGGCAAGGATGACAGAATTGAACCGGGCTACCGCATTTTCACCGGTTAAGCGGGCTTCAGGATACATCTGGACGCGTTTCACTGGTTTCATGCTGATGTAGTTGGAGAGGAACGTACCATTCTCTTCCACCCTTGACGCACTCCGGGGGACGACTTCAACATCCTCTCCCCAGGTATGGATCATTGTTGTGCTGATAAGAGCATCCCTTCCTACATAAATTTCAGTGATCCCATAGTGTTTCCCATGGCCCACAGAGTGGCTTGAGACACACCCGGTAATCAGATGCAGCTCAGCCCCTTCCTCGGCAATGATAATATTGTGGACGGTCTGGATATCATCGGTTGCCATAAACAGGCAGGTCTGAAGAGGAAAGATGTTTTTGCTGCCTTTCTTTGCGATGATGGTGTATCCGCGTGGTTCCTGGGCTGCTACATACTGTGTGTATTCATCCTTGTTTTTATCGACAAGATTCCAATAGTATTTCTTAAGCCAGTCGTATTTTTTGAGTGCTTCTGCTGTCGGAAGCATCTCAATGCCTTCATAGGAGCAGGATGTGTGCCGGATATCCTGATCCGTCTGGAAGAAACTTCCGCATCTGTTCTCAGAAGACAATGCAATACCGGACTGTTCCAGACGTTCCGCGTCCTCCGGAGATACGTTCTCAAATCCGTCTATATCTTTGCGCATTCAATACACTCCTGATATCCGCGTTCCTGAATCACCTTTAGTATTTCCCTCGGGTTGCCATGACACCGTATTTCACCATTACAGAGCATGTGGCCCATGTCTGCTTCCAGATAATCCAGGATAAAGCCGGTGTGGGTAATGATAAGACCGGATTTCTGGCGGTTTACGATATGCCGATCCTTCTCAACAATCCGGGCAATCGCTTTGCCTATAAGGGCAATATTTTCCAGATCCACGCCACTTTCCGGCTCATCAAGCATGACAAAATCAGGCTGCTGCACCATCAGCTGGAGCACTTCACTGCGTTTGATCTCGCCGCCGGAGAAGTTTGCAT
>CAZFXY010000079.1:4959-8529 GCA_964523185.1 uncultured Methanoculleus sp. | reverse complement strand
GTATCCAGACACTCTCCCGTGCATTGTTGATAAGGTTCAGGTAGCCTTTTTTTATCGCCTCGCCACGGGAATCCGGACCGCTTGATACAATCTGGACAAGCGTTCCGGGTGGCGTCTTTGCGGCCGGAAAATACCGCTTCTCAAACCCCAAATCAGCCTCAGCCGCATGATTCCAGTCCATAAAAAAGCGGGTCTGTAGTGAATGAACGGCACTGCCGGTGATCTGCAGGTGGGTATCGCGCCAGTTTCCAAGAGGGCCTTTACCCAGATATTCATCTCCAATATTAAACCCGCCGATAAAACCAGTCTTCCCATCAATGATAGCAATCTTCCGGTGGTTGCGGTAGTTCACCCGCATATTTATACGGAGATATTTCGACCGGAAGAACCAGGCAACCTCGCCGCCTGCATCCGTCAGTTCCCGGAAGAAATCCTTTGGCAGGTTATGGCAGCCAACGGCGTCTCCCAGCACCCGGACAGTCACCCCTTCCCGTGCCTTTCGCGCAAGGGCGGATGCAATCTGCCGGGAAAGATCGTCATTTCGGATAATATAGTACTGCAGGTGAATGAAATTTGTCGCCTGATCAATCGCCTCCAGCAAGGCACCGAACTTGGCATATCCGTCGGTGTACACCTCCACGGTATTATCGCCTGAAATAATCGCCTGATCATTTCTGAGCAGCATCTTAACCATATTGAGGTAATCTCCGGTCTTATCCTCCAGAGGAATATTGATGCCCTGAAGATCCTTCTCGTGCTGCGCAATCATCTTTTTTTTAAGATTGTCATCCTCTTCCTTTAGCAGAAATATCCGCCCTTTGTATATTGTCTGCCCGAAGACGAGGTACAGAAGAAAACCGAAGATGGGGAGAAAGAAAAGCACTGAAACCCACAAAAGAGCCACAGATGGTTTTTTGCGTTCGAAAAAGACCACAGAAATGGCAAAGATGATATTTGCCATTACGATAATGATCACCAGACCGGAGCTAAAAACCCCCGTAACGAACTGCGAAAAAATCATAAACTACTTCTCCCTTTCTCTCAGTTAAACATTCAGGCTCAAAACAAATATACCTGCTTTTTTATCGGACTATCATCACATACCAACAAATATCCGGCATATTGCCATCATTTATAAAAAATATGCCCGGAAGAGAAAAATAACGGCAAGTCCCGCCACACATAATGCAGGAGAGAACGGCACAGCAGAGGGTGATGGGGCAGTTGCCGACGGAAAGAGAGGCTGTTGTGTATCGGAAGGGAAAGGTACCGGCGATGTCAGGCCGGGTGCATCAGGCATCTCCTCAGCAGGAATGAGTGAGAATGTCCCTGATTGCATGGTTCCCGTCTTTGGTACTTCAACGATGAACTGGTACTTCCCCGGCGACCATCCGACAGTGTCAAAGGAGAATGACCAGAAGGGAGGAGAGCCTGCCTGGACGATTACCGCCCCTGACGTTCCAGAGGATATTCTCCCACTATCCTTTTCTGTGGAAAGGAATGCCCCCTCTTCTACCACAATTAGAAAAGAGGTGCCGGGGGCGTGATTTGTCACGCCCTGAAACGTGATAGTCTCCCCGCAGGCATAGACAGCAGGCGTCCCTGACAGATTAACGCCGCTCGTTTCCAATGACACAGATCCCATACAAAGAACAGATAAAAGGATCAGAACAGAGAAAAACAGCGGCAGGCGTAGGGCGCACCGGTAGCATGACCGAAAAGACAGGAGACCCATATATGGTATCCTGCATGTCAGATAGAAAATGGTTACGGCAGGAGCATCATTGCCACACATTCATGAGATATCAGGCAACGGTTCAGCAGAGGTGACCACCCCTGCCGGCGCCCCGTCGTCACCCGGCAATATAGCATTCTGCCATGCTACCGGGATTAGCACTCCATCCGCACGAAGAAGATGACCATTCTCAGATGCCGCAGCAAAATTTCCCGTTTTGAGCACAGCAAAAAACTGTTTCCGCAGTACTTCCCTGGAGTGCGGCGGCACAACGGCGTCAAACCAGTTTTTGCCGATGAGTGCGTCCGCCTGATAACCAAGCATCTCACAGCCCCGGCGGTTCATCGTCCGGATGGTGCCATTGGGGGTGACCACAGCAATCAGGACACCGGCCGCATCGAGTGACTGCTGTGCCTGATCGCGTTCAGCACGGATGCGCCGCTCATTGCAGACAGTATCCGTCACATCCCGGTAAATCCCCAGAATATACCGAAGATCGCCTTTGCCGGAGAATATGGGGATCTTTTTAACCCAGAGAATCCGTTCCCCGATACCAGGTACATCCGCAACAACCTGGGGCACTTCTATCTCTGTTCCGGACTGTAGAACCTCTTCATCCCCATACAGAAGCATCTGGCAGAGATTCGGTGTAAAAAGCGCGGTGGGTTGTTTTCCGGCCACTTCTTCAGAGGTGATACCAAACATCTCCTCAAATGACCGGTTCACAAACGTGACTGACCGGTCTGCTGCGTTTGTTACCATCACCTTTGCAGGGATATTTTGGACAATGGAAAAGAGAAATGACTTCCACTGTCGAAGTCTGCGTTCCTGTGCCTGGCGTTCACTCACATTCCGGCATACCGCACGATATCCGGTAAATTCTCCCAGAAGATCATACTGTGGGGAGGCACTGACCTCTACATCAACCTGGTGTCCATCACTATGGCGCATAGAGATAGGAATCACCGACCCTCCCCGCTGGGATCTGCGGCATACCTCAAGGCCTGCCTTCAGGCCCACGTGCTTTGATTCAGGGATGAATGAGAAGAGCGACTGCCCCTCCATTTGTTCCGGCAGATACCCCAGAATCTCTTCTGTGCGCGGACTAACATAGGAGAATGTTTCGTCCTCCCCGAGAATCCATATCGCATCACTGATGTCTTCAACAAGGGTGCGAAATTTTAGTTCACTCGCACGGAGAGCTTCTTCTGCCACCTTTTTTCCGGTGATGTCCTCCATGACAACAGCCACTCCCGGCTGACCGGAATTGAGAACAGTAGGAATCGTCTTGACACGGAAGTATACCTCGCCGTCCACCCGCATATACCTGAGTTCATCTGTCGAACCCTTCCCCTCCATTGCATCATGGATGCGGCCTACGATCAGGGGATGATCAAAGGCTACAAGTGCCGAATCCCGCATGGGTCTGCCCAAAATATCATCACGACATCCCCCCAGAAAGGTGCAGATGGTATCGTTTGCTTCGACAACGGTAATAAACGGATCCACCACAAATACCATATCAGCCGCACAGTCCATCATTGCAGAGATGGGCATTCGCTGTGAAATGTAGAAGACCTTGGCCTTGCCATAGGTCTTCATCTCCACCTGCCCTGTCACGCGAAGCATGTCCAGATAGCGCGAGACAGTGTTCCGATTCATCCCGATAGCATCAGCGATTTCGCGGACCGCCATCCCTTTTGGATTCTCCTTGAGAACCCCACAAATGAGGTTTAATTCTTCAGGAAATGCGCCAAGCATGTATGCATAGCATTTTTCGGATCATATAATATAGGTTTCGTTAATGCATGATACAACGCCACAGCCCAATGCCA
>CAZFXY010000079.1:0-4859 GCA_964523185.1 uncultured Methanoculleus sp. | reverse complement strand
GATCATATAATATAGGTTTCGTTAATGCATGATACAACGCCACAGCCCAATGCCATACGTCGATGCACAGCCTAACGCCAGGCGTTGGACATTACATTTAAATATATGACGCTCGAATATGGTATTAGTACCAGCTTGGCACAAGCTGGGAACCAATACACCACTCCCCGCAGTGGTCTTTCACCAGAGATCTACAACGACTGCATCCGGGATTCTCCGACCAGGGATAAAGGAGAAGGCTCAGGTGCACTCATTAGGGAGACCATGAGATACCAGGGACAAGGGGCGCATCAAATCGAAACCATACACACCTCTCAACACACGTACCTCGAACAAACCGATACCACACCTCGCGCCCCTGATAGTAACCCTCAGGGAACTCATTTTTATGCATCTTTTAACGAACGACGGACAATACCCGTTTTTTAATAGTTCTGCACTATAACCACTTCTGCGCACACCGCTTTTCATGCACACCACCATTCAGAGGAAACGAACACTACACCGATCAGCGCTCCCATAAAATATTTACCGGAAACCACCACCGTCAAATCGACAGGCCCTTCCATAAAAACAGGCAGAAATTAAGCGATTTTATCAAAAAAATGAATATGCCCTTCATTGTGGCACGGGGATAACCCATGGTTTACCCGGAAAACAATGAACAAAAAAGGAGCAGATGATGTGTTCCCCCGAACGATTAACCGGGATTTACTTCCATGGCTCACGGGCTGGCACACGGTCGGGCACACGGTCTGGCGGAATCTTCAGAATAGCATTAGACCGTTCCAGCTCGTTTATCGCTTCCCCAATGGCACGATCCACTTTGTGGCGCCGCGATGCCCATTCGTTCTCATCCGCATGTTCAAGGAGGTCGATCTCAACCTCTGCGAGGCTGATATACAGCCCTACATCCACATCACAGGATCTCATTTCCTGCCGCACAGAATCCGAAGCGTGCAACGCAAGATCACAATTCCGGGCATCCCGTTCCCGGACTTCGTCCAGTCGGGCCCACGCCTGTTCAACATACGCTTTGCGCGTACCGTCTCTTTGAATTGATTTGCTATCTGTCATTTCAACACCCTCCACGGGTTGCGTGCTCCTTGGACGGCATTCCATAAATACCTTGCATGCAGGGAGAGAGTCCAGTCATCGCCTGTGTACAGCCTGACATCAACCGGGGTGGCTGGTGTTTTTTTCTGTTCACCAGAGTTACATGTCGTTAGTACCCATATCCCCCTGTCACGGGCAGATACAGGGAGAAGAAAGAAGGCGGGGCAGATGCGTAGCATTGTCTGTGACAACGGCCGACTCCTCGAGCATCAGGTTCACCCGTTCAGAAACGCCTGCCTGCCGGAAATCGGTACGCACAGCGATGACCGGGATGCCCTGTGCATAGGCATACCCCATCTCCCAGGCGGTACCAGAATCTGCATCTGCACCGTCGATGACAGCGACCACCACATCCGCCTCACTGAGGGCAGCAAGATTCTTTGTAAAGATGGCCTTGGTGTGATCTGCGGATCGTAAGGGTGAGGAATCCCCGCATTCCTGTGGCAGGTGAACCGTATAGAGGTGTTCCCGGAGGAGAACGGCAATTGAACGATTATATGCACGTTCAGCCTCTGAAAAGAGCGGTGCTGCAAGGTACACCCGGTAACGGGCAAAATCGTAGACATCTATTGCGGGAATCTCGGGAAACCGGGAGAGAAAGACCCCCCTGCCAGGGTGACGCTCTTTAGTCCGGTACCACTGATTTACTCCACATACCGGAGACGAGTCCACCCCCACAATGCAGAGTGGGATACCCCGCTCACGGATGATCTCGCGAACCACCTTTTCCGAACGATCCAGAACAGCTTCAAATGCCGGGGAGTCAAGCCGCCCCTCATACGGCCCCGGCAAATGCTCCGGACCCAGATATTCGGTTTCAGAGCAGGGCATCATCACCACATCAATGTTACACGCACGGCAACGCTCCTGTGCACGGGAAAATGCCCGGAGGTCAGCATCGTTTGTGATTCCCACCGCACGGAGAAGGGGCGTCGCGATGCAGGGGCACATGAGTACATACATTGCTTATTCACTATGAGAACAAATTAGATAAAAGATGATTCCTCTCTTTGCCTACCGCGACAATTCCTGCGATCCACGGCGATGTTCAGTCAAAAAACTCGAGCGGCGGGGGTGCGTACGGGTCTTTGGAACAGTGGACAACATACCCCGTTCAAGCCTCATTCTTGACCCTTCAGCACCACAGGCGCTCTCACCTGCCGACCGGACGCCAAAATCTCTCACTGCTCTTGACTGTTCCTGGGAGGTATTTCAAGAGATTCAGGTTTCCCGCTGGCCCCTGCGCCGGGCCCTCCCGTTTCTGGTGGCAGCAAATCCCGGGCACTTCGGACGACCGTTTATGCTCAACTCAGTCGAGGCGTTTGCTGCGGCGCTTGTCATCCTCGGTGAATACGAGCAGGCAAAGGAGATTCTCTCAGCCTTCAGCTGGGGCATGCGGTTTTTAGAGGTGAATCATGACCCCCTCACCGAGTATGCTGCTGCAAAGGACTCCACAGAAGTCGTTGAGATACAGTCCTGTTATCTCTGAATTCGATTATCGGGGCGAAAAACCTGCCATGCATTCCAAATAAGCAGAATACCCCAGAAAAAGGCAATCCATACTACCCAAAGAGTATCCGGAGCCATTCTGAGATTCACCGCAAGGAGAATCAGCACGACTCCCAGATAAAGCACTGCATGGTATACAAAGCCCCGCACGGGGGGGTTTGCCAGCATACCTCTGCCCCCGCCATCGTTCCCACCCTGGTTCTGAACCTCTGGTTGAACGGTCATTTCCATCTCCTTTTGCATAGGTAATGTTCATTTCGGGGCGGAAAGGAAAAAACCTGTGGAACGAATAAGGCTGCGACACCCCTACATTATGGATATGAGATCCAGGTACTCACATAAACAACACAACCACATACAGGCGTGAACGAAAAACAGAGCGATGCACGAAGAAGAAGAAAAGAAGAAGAAGGGAGAGAAGATTATGGATGCATGGGAGAATAATTACCATCAGAGAGGAGCACTCTGGCAGGGGACGGCAACGGGAATACCATCATTCCCGACTGGCGCACGCGTTCTGGAAACGGGGTGTGGCAACGGAAAGACCCTTTCCGCCCTTAACAGAAACGGATGCAACGTAACCGGCTGTGACATCGCCGCATCCGCACTCCGGCTTGCGAGAGAGGCCGTGCCCGGCGCATGCCTCATGCAGGCAGACGTCCGGCATCTCCCCTTCCGGGCTGCCGCATTTGACGCGGTCCTTGCCGTCCATATCACGGGAACACTCTGTGAATCCGAACGCCTTCACGCCACGGCAGAGCTGTATCGAGTCCTTGTGCCCGGCGGCATCCTGTTCTTTCGGGAATTCTCAGTCGCGGATTTTCGTTATGGACAGGGCAAGCCTGCAGAGGAAAACAGCTTTCTTCGCGGAGACGGTGTGATGACCCACTATTTTACCCCTTCCGAGGTCAAAACCCTCTTTCCAGAAGAGACATGGGAGGGAACGATACAAACCGAACGGTGGGAGATGCGGGTACGCGCCACCCATTACCCTCGGGAAGTTCTCTCAGGGCTCTTTCGGAAAAAAATACCGGAAGACCGGCGTTAGCCGCCCAGCGACTCCCTTTCTGTTTGTGTGACAGATCTTCTGTCCGCCGTTTCTTGAGAAAAGGTCTTTTTCCTTATACTCCATGATCTACAAGAGCGGGGATAAAATCGCTTACATCCCCTTGGCTAAAGACCAGGGGTTTTATGCTTGATTTATAAAAGAAAGCCACCCTCCCTGATAACGGTGAACATCTCCACCCACCATGCCTTTTGAATAGGTATTACTGAAATATTTTGATGTCAGGCAGAATTCAATCCGTATTTCAATACCTCAGAAAAGAGGTTTTTGATACCGTGCTCCCAGTTTTTCGTAATACTGCTGGTGATAATCCTCTGCAGGCCAGAATATGCCTGCAGCCTGTACAACAGTCGTAATTGGATGCGCGTAATTCCCAGATGCTTCGCTTTCCCGGATAAACGTTTCTGCTGCCCGGCAGTCTTCTTCGGTGTGGCAAAAGATAACTGACCGGTACTGTGAGCCGTCGCACCCGGCGGGCACCTCTTCTGCTGTGGGATCAAACAAACTGAAGAAATGGCTGAAAATAGCCATCAGGTCGATGGAAGCCGGGTCATAGGCTATACGAACCGCCTCCACATGTCCGGTTGTCCCGGTGCTGACCTCTGTATAATCCGGGTGCTCTCTGTCTCCTCCGGTATATCCAGCCACGGTGGCGAGGATGCCAGGTACTCTCCGAAAACCTGCCTCAATATTCCAGAAACAGCCACCTGCAAGAGTAATCTGACCTACCCCTGTGCCGTTTTCATCCCTGTTTTTCTCCATATGCTGTAGGATAAGATTTTTCGCCATAAATGTGATGTGATCAGACAGGATTAGGCAAATCACCGGAAATTTTCTTTACATCATGGTATTCTTTACATCATGGTATTCTTTACATCATGGTATTCTTTACATCATGGTATGTGTGCAAAAATCCCCTGATTTTTTCTGATTTCAGAAATCCCCGAACCAGCGCATTGATACTACTATCAATCTCCCGTATCTAATCCATGAGAACGGCAGCATGAAAAAGAGAGACCCATTCCCGAACATTATCCGAAAATCAGCTCATGTAAATGAGATATATAGACAAAAGACCGAGATCCAAGATCATCACATCCTGCACACTGCATAGTCCGGCAGATGAGCGCTCCGTTCTGCCCCTCTGCCGTCATAGACTCATTCACTA
>CAZFXY010000078.1:0-8530 GCA_964523185.1 uncultured Methanoculleus sp. | reverse complement strand
ACCTGGTTTCATTCCTGATCACCTCTTGCTGTGCAAAAACCCCTGTGCAAAGGATGTTTCTTTATAATTTTGGCAATGATTTTAATTTTGGCAATGATTTTTTCCCTGCTGTTGCGGATGGCTGCATCTTTACCCCCCAGTACCGTGCGGACCCCCTCGAATATGGCTGGGTAATCGCACGATTTATCCGTCCGGAACATGGAACCTGCGGTCAAATCTGCCCCCTCATGATATTTCTCTCTGAGGCATCCAATGACATCCGTCCCAATGAGGGCGTCATCGATATCCAGGGTAATGATGACACTCTCCGGATGTGAACAGATACTCCTGATAGCAATGACATTATTCTCAATAGATGTCAGAGGAGAATCGTTAAAAAATGCACGTGCCCTCTCCCCCCATTCAGGTAAAAAACGTCTGTTATGCATTCCGGAACCGGATTTTGTGAACCCGTCTCACTCATACCGGATCGTATATCACCTCTGCCCTACCGCCACGTCACCGTTACCGGGTTGCGCCGGGGGAGACCATAGGTTTCGTACTTCGGGTGGCCAAACAGCATCGTAAAGGCACACGTCCGTCCTGCAGGAATGCCAAGTTCCTTTTTAAGCGGCTCATAGGACAGGGCTGCCATGGTAATGAATCCCGCCCAGCAGGTGCCGATGCCAAACGCCGGGGCGGCGATATCGAAATGGGTGAGAGCGACGATGCCATCTACAGATGCAATCGGGGTGTTCTCCGGAACATGGGCAATCAGCAGGTGAGGGGCGTCGCGGCAGATGACATCGTGCCCGCTCTCCCAGGCACGGATGAGAACCGGTGCGTACACATTCAGGGGATGGGTGCTATTAATCAGGGTTTTCAGCCATTCAATGGTCAGAACAGCAACTGTTCTGACATCTTTCGGATCATGCACCACAATCCACTCCACCGGCTGCACATTGCTTCCCGACGGAGCGTACCGGACGACATCGAGCACCTGGAGGATATCCTCTTTTAAAACGGGTTCGTTCGTGAAGGAGCGTACGGACCGGCGTTTCTTCATATAATACCCGAGATCACTGGCGCTCATTTCTCCGGCACCGGCCGGACACTCCTCTTTCTCGCCGGGCAGGTTAATCAGGAGGAGGGCCTGCGTTGGGCAGATGACTTCGCAATGCCCGCAACCGATACACAGATCGGCGTTTTCATCCCGGACCACAGGAAGGACATTCTCATCTGCCGGGTCGACAATCGACACCGGGCAGACGACTGTACATAAGCCGCACCGGGTGCAGAGATCTTCATCCACGAGTATGGTTGCCATTTTTTTCACCGTCCGTTGTAGTATCTGTATGGTTCCGTTGTGTTCCCCTCTGTGCTTTTCAATCATTTATTGCTTGCCGTGAGTGGGATGTGTACCGGGACATGTTCCGCCGGCAGCGCCGAGGCCATATTCCGCCACCAGTACCGTGGCTATATTCCGCCCCCATTACGTGGCTATATTCCACCCCCTCATATTGGTGATTATTTCACTTCACAGACCTATGATCACGCCTGGTTCTGCTCCGGTATTTCATGGGCATAGGGGCCAGTCACAAAGCCTATTGTTTCGAGTGGAATCCTGTTTTTTCGGAAGGATTACCTGTTCTTTTTACTTTATCCATTCACATTGAACCACGTTTATTACGTCAAACATATAAATTACCCATAATGCCAGATATTAACATATATACACCGTTTAATCGGGATTTAAGCGCTTATTTAAAGCCATAGTGATTGCCTTTATTTT
Organism: uncultured Methanoculleus sp.; assembly: GCA_964523185.1. GTDB lineage: Archaea > Halobacteriota > Methanomicrobia > Methanomicrobiales > Methanomicrobiaceae > Methanogenium. Next base: position 6,759 of record CAZFXY010000078.1, on the reverse strand, counting down.
CTGATGATCTCCAGTGGAATCCATGGTTGGCTTCTGAATTTTGATTGCCGTATGTGCTGTTTCCCGTATCCAATGGGTTTGGATCACAACTCCCGTTTTTTGGCTAAAAATACTGATGTGGTTGGCGTAATGAGGTAATGATACCACACTGGAGTCCCAGCCAGAGGGGGTGGTTGTCGTAAAAAAAGAACCTATTAAAAACTGGCAAAATTTCAAAAAGAATGGATCACAACGGTGGCAGATTTCGAGATGCACGTTGAAGTCATCAGATAATACCGGAATATATCCCCGTCGAGCGTTCGTGGTCAGGATCAAGACCGGGATATTTTTCGCCCCCCGCACCGTGGTCATTTTCCACCCCCATAACAGTCATTGTTTCACCCAAAGACCCTCGTTGATGGCCCATTGCCCCATAAGGTACCGAAGCCAATCTCAAAGGGTACTATTTCGCATGGAGTCATGTTATTTCTGACGGATTATCTAAATTTTTGCTCCATTCAGCCACATTCCAATACGCCTATAACGACAAGCATATAAATTATTCCAAATGCCTGATTTTAACGTCTCTGAGGTTAATTATAGAGAATTAAACACTTATTTGCTGCCATAACGATTGCTCCGATTTTTCGAACATCTCCAGTGGAAATTATGGTTTGCTTCTGGATTGTGACCTTTAGATCTGCTGTTTCTCTTATCACCTTGTCAAATGAGTTTGGAACACGATTCACGTCTTTTTGGGTAACATTATGATGTTACTCCTTTCGGTACGCGCTGCTCAGGTGCCCGACCCCGAATCACATAAACAACCATCATATCAACCAGCCTGCACAGGCGGATCTCAGGCCTGATGCAGAGGTGCATGACAATGACCGTGGTGATAATGGTGGCAAAGGCGGTGATGCTGAGAATGCAGGAACCGTTCTCACCCTTCCACCTTCTTTGCACCGGAATATTGGTGATAATGCCAACCAAAGCGGCGGCCATTTCGCCTCTGTTTTTTGTATAGAAGAAGAGGGGAGGCATACAGAGAGTATAGGAAGGTTGCATGGATTACCAGGAACACCCGGTGCCGATTGAATTAAATATCAGTTGTGAATAGTATCCGGCATACGGAAACATGGACTGTGGATGGGTTTCCATGATATCTAATGCAGAGATAAAAAGAGGGAACATGCACTGAAACTCGGCGGGAAGGCACTGTGCGCTCGCGACGGGCATCATCTCCGTGGGATGTACATTCGTGCCCGGGGTGATGGCAATCCGTACCGGTGCAGGACTCAGTTACGTTGAAACCATTGGCGTGTCACATCCTGGATATACCCGTCCTACATTACCGGGGGCGTTCATCCTGTCATTCTGGATGTGTATTCACGGCCTCATTGCCAGGGGTATTATGGCGGCCATTTGCCGTTTCTTTGCGAAAGATAACGTTGATAAACCACATCCGATGGTTACCTTGATGAGGTTGGATCACCCTGCAACAGACATTCTCGTCATGTTTCCGATTATCTTCGTGGTGCTCCCCCCTTTATGCACACAGGACGGAGAAGAAACAAGAGATAAAACGCCCGGGACAAGATAAAAATGACAAAAAAAATGCAGACAGAGGAGATGAACCACGCTGAGCACAACAAAGGGAATGACTCCCGCGTGATGTCTGGTTCACACGAGGAAATGGACCACGACCCCGGAATGCCGGGTGGTCACCGCCATATGCTCGAGGATTTCCGAAGACGTTTCATCATTTCAATGATTTTAACGGTCCCGATTCTGATCCTTTCCCCCTCTATCCAGTCGTTCTTTGGTTTCTCCTTTATTTTCGCTGGATCTAACCTGATTCTCCTGGTCCTTGCAACCGCAGTGTATGTCTACGGTGGATACCCGTTCCTCAAAGGGATCGTGCAGGAAATTCGTTCCCATCTCCCGGGTATGATGACCCTCATTGCGGTGGCCATCACTGTCGCCTATGTTTTCAGTGTGTCTATTGTCCTTGGGTTTGTCTCCGGCGAACCATTCTTCTGGGAACTGGCAACCCTGATCGATGTCATGCTGCTCGGTCACTGGATTGAGATGCGGTCGGTGCTGGGCGCCTCCCGTGCCCTGGAGGAACTCGTGAAGATTATGCCCTCCGAGGCGCACCTCATGAAAGAAGACGGGAAGGTTGAGGACGTAAGGATTGAAGTCCTCAGGGCCGGAGACCGGGTACTGATAAAGCCGGGTGAGAAAGTCCCCGTCGATGGTATTGTTGTTGATGGGAAATCCAGCGTGAACGAGTCGATGCTCACCGGAGAATCAATGCCGGTCTCCAAAAAACCTGGGGATCAGGTCACAGGGGGCTCCATTAATGGCGAGGGATCGCTTATCACCGAGGTAAAAAAGACCGGTAAGGACACCTACCTCAACCAGGTGATCGAACTCGTCCGGAAGGCTCAGGAGAGCAAGTCCCGGACCCAGGACCTGGCAAACCGTGCAGCACTCCTCCTGACCATCATTGCTCTTTCCGTTGGAGCCCTCACCTTCATTGTCTGGTATTTTATCGGCCCGAGCCTTGATTTTGCTGTCGGACGGGCGGCCACCGTCATGGTAATCACCTGTCCTCATGCCCTTGGTCTGGCAATCCCATTGGTGGTTGCCGTCTCCACTTCATTGGCTGCAAGCGCCGGGCTTCTTATCAGGAATCGGCAGGCCTTCGAACAGGCGAAAGATATTCAGGCAGTGGTTTTTGATAAAACCGGAACACTCACCCAGGGTGTGTTGGGGGTAACTGATATTCTCACATTCGGGGATATTTCAAAGAACGAATTGCTCAGACGTGCTGCATCGCTCGAAGGCAATTCAGAGCATCCAATTGCCCGTGGTATTGTGCTGAAAGCCACGGAGAAAGGAGTGTCACTCGTTTCGTCGGAAGGATTCCAGGCCATACCCGGGAAAGGGGTAGAAGGAACGATTGATGGTATTCTCACCCGGGTGGTAGGCCCGGGATATCTACAGGAGGTGGGAATCGTCGTACAGGAACCCCAGGTGGAGACAATTGCCGCACAGGGGAAAACAGTGGTCTTTGTTCTTCAGGATCAGACGATCCTTGGCGCCCTCGCCCTGGCCGACATTATCCGGGAAGAATCAAAGCAGGCGATTTCCCGCCTGAAAGCCATGGATATCAGGTGTCTGATCCTCACCGGAGACAATCAATATGTGGCAAAATGGGTAGCAGAAGAACTTGGGCTTGATGAGTATTTTGCTGAAGTCCTGCCCCATGAAAAATCAGATAAGATCAAGGAGATTCAGAAACAATACCGGACTGCCATGGTGGGTGACGGGATCAACGACGCCCCGGCACTTGTCCAGGCGGATGTGGGGATTGCCATCGGCACAGGAACAGACGTGGCTGTTGAGAGTGCGGATATCGTGCTCGTCCGGAGCGACCCCAGGGACGTGGCAGACATTATCCTTTTATCGAAGAAAACCTATGCCAAAATGGTTCAGAATCTGCTCTGGGCCACCGGGTACAACAGCTTCGCGATCCCCCTTGCTGCAGGGGTCGCCATTGGCTATGGCATTATCCTCACTCCTGCAGTCGGTGCTGCCCTGATGAGTGCAAGCACGGTTATTGTTGCAATCAATGCCCGCACTCTTCGGATGGATTAATCAATCTCTTCCTTTTTACATTGAAACAGAAACTGTTCGTTCAGTACACTTTGAAAAATATGCTAAAATCAAAAAGATGAGTAATAGAAAACCTGATTAGTTACAAAATAGTATCAAAATGAGCCTGTGTGCTCATTTTATTCAATACTAATATTGTGCTTTTTCAATACAACATCATATTCAGACTTTTTGATACCCTGCATATTTACAACGTCAGTGCCCAACACCCATATCCGAACATCATATTTCGATTCCATGAGTCCAAATAAGTACTCATGTTCGACAATAGAGGCCCCTCCAGCGACCGTTTCAATCTCTTTTGACTGAGAGCCAGTTTGAATGCATCCACAGCTCATTGAAACAATGCCAAGGAAAAGCAATGACAATACAAACAACGTAATTCTTTTATCTGCCATAAAGAATAGATTCTAATTCTATCCTGATATATCTATCTGATACAGGTAAAAATAATGAAAAGAACGTATTCGTTCTCTGGATCTTCTTCAGGCAAACGAGTTCGTCCTGTTCCATCTACGTGAAAGATCTTTCGCCCCACAACAATTTACTCAGGGAATGGAATATCAGGTATCCACCATCAGAGGTCGGGTTCACGGAATAGATATCTGATACATCCTTCTGGTTCATCGGGTAATCGATGATAAATATCCTCTCAAATCCGTGCACGTCTTCCACCCGCACCTGAATCCTGTCTCTGGAAAGAGAGCTTACCTCACATACCGGATTCGCTACAATACCATGCCTGAATGATTTGGATTTGTTAGAAAGGAGCTCCTCTTTGAGGGTGTTGCCCTGTGTATCCAGAGTACATTTTCGTTCTCCTTCCCCATGTAAGTACACATCAGTTGTGCCATTGTCATGAGGAACAATCGCGTAAACCGCTCCGACATCCTTCTCGGTAACGTTCTTTGTCCACAGGTAATTTCCCTGGAGATCAAGAGCTATTATCTGGTTGGGAACAGCGTTTGCATACAGGCAGCTCACCAGCAGATTCCCTTCGGGTAGGAGTGCTGCCTTGTCACAATTTGAGAAACCTGTCGCATTTTTCTCCCAGACAATGTTTCCCTTCCGGTCCGCCCTGAGGATTTCTCCATTAAATTTCATCCAGCCTTGTTCCGAAGGATTTCCTTTGAGGGTATACCCGGTTAACAGAAACCCGCCGTCGGGGAGTGGTATCCCGTCCCGGACAACATTCGGACGGGAATAATCACGATGCCACACCTCATTTCCCTGTTCATCCAGGCGGATAACAAACCCATTGCCCATTACTACCGTATATTCGCCTGCCGTAGAAAGGATTGCATGGAGATTCACGAGGTTTGTTTTATACGTAAACCGTTCCCGTTGGATATCCCAGACCAAATTCCCGTTCCTATCAAGTTTCATCACCCGTAGACTGGCATCTCCGTGTTGGGGAAACCAGAACATGCCGGATATGATGTAACCACCATCGTTTGCCGGAATTACGTCCAAAGGAAACGCAGCATATCCCCGCACCGTAGTCTCCCATTCTGTGATTCCATGTACGTCAACTTTCGTTATCAGAGAATTATCTATGGACAAGAGGGAGCCGGGGGGTGGCAGACTGGTAATGAAGAGAGATATGATAAGAGGTCCAATAAAAAAACCTATGAGAATAGCTGCACATACCACAAGCAATTGGTTTCGTGTCACGTTCGACTCAGTTTTTATTGCCACAATTGTAATGAAAATCGCATGAATTGCCCCTTCAATCATCGTCATATCCTCATCGCATTTAGAGAATCTGGTTGCAAGGATATGGATAATCAGGAACAGAATGGAGATGATGAATAACACTAACAAGAGTGGAGAATAGAGATTGTCGGTCAGTGTCTGGATTGTTACTGCCGAATCAACAAACATGAAACCGAAATAGAGAACGATGAAAGCAGTAACAGCGAGGGTGTGCCGGCGATATTTCATCAACAGAAACACCAGCAAACCGGCACTCATTCCTTTGAGGAATAAATACAGCCCTGCCGGGGTTCCGTTGAGTTTCACTCCGAACAAATAGGCTTCCCAGTTGATAATAAATACAAAAATATGGATCAGAAAAGTCAAAAGGAGAATCATGATGAGAGCATTTTTTAGCGCGGCATCGGTGTATTGTATGATTCGTTTCATTTCCATCTTGTTTTCTCCGTCTTACTATTCAGGGATAGAGAGACCATTCTTTTTTTCAGGGATATGGTTTTTCCCTGCAGTGTGTGATGGAATGACTGCCTGAGGATGCCTTTGTTCATACGAAATACGGCATTCTCTCTTCTATACATGTGAGGGGATGTATGAGAAATATCGTAATGAGGGAATTAAAGGGGAATTTTTAGGCTCAGCTACCTAACTAACCATCCCTTTCTACGAATTTAATCCCCATTGTATACACCCCAAATGCCTTTGAGACTGGATGATAGTCTATCAACGCTTATTGAAACGGCATTATTTCTATGTGTGTTGGTTTAGATACTGATCCAGTTCAGATTCTGTAATCCCCTGCACATCGACAACGTCAGAACCCAACACCCATATCCGAACATCATATTTCGATTCCATGAGTCCAAATAAGTACTCATGTTCGACAACAGAATATCCTGCAATGGTTGTCCCTACCTCTTCTGACTGAGAACTGGTTTCAATACATCCACAACTCATGCACACAACAATTCCAAGGAAAAGAAGTGACAAACCAAGTAGCCTGGTTTTTTTATCCGACATAGAGAGTGGAAAGCATTTCCATCCGGATATATCTATCTGATGCCAATGCACACATGTGAATCAACCGGACACATCTTCCGGGAGGTATTCTTCGCTGTACCCTCAGTGATATTCCTTTGAATAGGCAATTCTATGTCAAGTGGATTTGACATTCTCGGGTATGATCGCCTGTATGTCAAGTGGATTTGACACCCTCAGTGATGATCGCCTGTATGTCAAGTAGATTTGACACTCTTGGGTATGATCGCCTGTATGTCAAGTGGACCTGACACTCTTGGGTATGATCGCCTGTATGTCAAGTAGATTTGACACTCTCGGGTATGATCGCCTGTATGTCAAGTGGACCTGACACTCCTCGGGTAT